>JAOUFX010000482.1 GCA_029857975.1 Deltaproteobacteria bacterium
GGATCCCAAGGAGCCCCATTCTTTCGGCTGCCTGACTCCTCCCGAATATTTTATGGAATTTCGATACAAGATCCAGCAGTCCATGCTCCAGGGCAAGGAGGTCAGCCGGCGGGTGAATGAGGAATTCGGGCAATCCTTTGGCAGGAAGTACGGGCTGATTGAAGCGTACCGCTGCGATGGGGCGGATTTGATCCTGGTTACCTCCGGGGCCATCGCCAGCACGGCCCGCGTGGTCGTGGATGCTTTGCGGCAAAAAGGACGGAAGGTGGGCATGGTAAAAGTGCGCTTGTTTCGCCCTTTCCCTCAAGAAGAACTTTATGCCGTACTGAGGGGTGCGGAAAAGGTGGCGGTGGTGGACCGGAACGTTTCTTTCGGGGTGGGAGGAATTTTTGCCCATGAGCTGAATGCCGCCTTTTGTAATGAGAAGACTCGGCCGCCCATCTTCAGTTACATCGCCGGGTTGGGCGGAAGGGACGTAACGCCGCAAGTATTGAATGACGTGGTTTATCAGACTTATAAAAGCTCCCAACCCGAGAAGCATAGCGTCTGGGTGGGGATGAGGGGATAAAGGGAGTTCGTTATGTATGAGCGCAGAGAATTGATGTATGCAGGCCACCTGGCCTGCGCGGGGTGCGGGGCGACGATGTCCATGCGCTATGCCTTAAAAGCCCTGGGAGAAAAAACCATCCTGGCCATACCGGCGTGCTGCTGGTCAATCCTTGCCGGCCCCTTTCCTTATAGTGCCGTCGAGGTGCCCGTGATTCATACGGCTTTTGAAACGGGAGCATCCACTGCCTCGGGTATCAAGGCTGGGCTGGAAATGCGCGGTGACACGGAGACCACCGTGGCCGCCTGGGTGGGGGATGGCGGCACTTTTGACATCGGTATCCAGGCTCTCTCTGGCGCAGCCGAGAGGAACGATGACATTATCTACTTCTGCTACGACAATGAAGCTTACATGAACACGGGAATTCAGAGGAGTTCAGCCACGCCCTTCGGCACCTGGACAACGACAACCCCGGCCAATCATCCCAAAAGCCAACCCAAAAAAAACATGGTGGAAATTATGGCCGCCCACCGCATTCCCTATACCGCCACTTGTTCGGTGGCCTTTCCCGAAGACATGATGCGCAAGATCGTCAAAGCCAAATCCATCCGGGGGACCAAATTCATCCATATTTTTTCCCCCTGCCCAACCGGCTGGAAGGCGGCTTCTTCCCTGGCAGTAAAGATCGCCCGCCTGGCCGTACATACCAAAGTCTTCCCGCTTTACGAAGTGGAAGATGGTGAACGATATAACATCAACGTGGACCCCAAGAATCTGCCGGTTGACGAATACCTTCGCCTCCAGGGCCGATTTGCCCATCTCACCGACGACGAGGTGCATACCATCCAGGAAACCGTGGACCGGGAATGGGAGCGACTGGTCAAGAAAGCGTTGGATTAAAACCCCTCACCCCAACCCTCTCCCCGACCTGGGGGAGAGGGTTGGGTGAGGGGGCTTAACGGGATGAATAGAAAAAATATTTATCAGTATTTATCTGCGAAAATCTGCGTCCTAATTCATTTAAAGAGAATGGAAATTTTCAAACTGGCCGTAAGTGTTATCCTTTGCCAGCTGGCCGGGGTGATGGGTTCGATTTTTACCAGACCCGCAATTACCGGCTGGTACGCCACGTTGAGAAAGCCTTCTTTCACTCCCCCCGACTGGGTTTTCGCCCCGGTGTGGATCATTTTGTATTCTTTGATGGGGATCGCGGCTTATCTGGTATGGCGGAAAGGCCTGGGGAAAAAACAAGTCCGGAAGGCCATGATCCTTTTCAGCGGCCAATTGATGCTCAACGCTCTTTGGTCGTGGATATTCTTCGGCCTCCGTTCCCCGCTGGCCGGCTTTGTTGAAATTGCCATCCTTTCGGGGGTACTCGTCTTTACCATCCAAAGTTTTTTCAAAATATCCAAGCCGGCCGGGGCCTTGCTGATCCCTTATTTCTTATGGGTGGCCTTTGCTTCGGGTTTAAATCTATCCATTTGGGTCTTGAACTGAAATTCAGAAAGAAGCCGCCCCCCCTTACTTAAGATTGGAGAATAGGCAGCCCATAATCATCATGAATTATCCTTTATTATTCAGGATTAATTTTCCTTGACTCCGTATTCTGGTATAGTTACCATTCTCTTATTAAATGCATCGATAAGAAAAGCCTTTAATCCAAAGGGTGGCGTATGACCCGGAAAAAAAGAAGCTCCATTTCCCGCTGGCAGAGAAATGGAGCTTTTTTTTGGGGGAGGCTCCTTCAGTGGTTTCGAGTAAGGATAAATTGCGGCCTATTTGAGGATAAATGACATGAAAAGTGAAGAGGAGGCTAAACGGCTGGCGCAGGAGAATGCGGTCATGGCATAGATCGCGCGAATCATTGGCTCGACCCTGAACATTGAGGAAATTTATAAACGGTTTATTTTTTATAAAAAAGCCAGGGCCATAACCCTGGCTTTGCAGTTTTTGTTAGAAAAATTTATGAGGGGAATCCAGGTAAGACCCTCGAAACATTGGATGTCAATCATCCACTTTTAAGAACCAGCCTGTATCCCAACAGGTAAACAATCAGGACAGCGATTACCGCAACTAAAAGAGCTGCGATGACGATACCTAAACTATCCCCACCTACCTTCAATTCGTCCAGTTTTAAAGCCAATTGATGAATTTGTTCATCGGTAAGCCGGTTTAATCTCTTTTGGATCCCTTCCTCGTGAAATCCCAGTTGCCGGAGCCTTTCGTGGATCATTTTCGATTCGAGAACCTTTTGAATCTTCTGGAGGTCAGAATGCCTATCGATTGGTGAAAGGGTAATTGTCTCCGATGGCGAAAAGCCCGCATAAACCCTTGGGTTAATCCCTATTAGAAACATCACTGTAACCATATACCATGTTACCCATTTCGTTATTTTTCCTTTCATTGTCTCCCTCCTTTCTTTCTTTGAGGTTTTATTCCTTTCCGGCAATTCTCAATACAGGCAACCTAAAAGAGGCGATTCACCACAGAGGTCACGGAGGAAATTACTCTCTACATTCTCTGCGGCTAAAAAATCGCTCAATTTAGAAGCAATTATTCTTCTAAAGCCTCAAAAATCCGCTTGGCAATCACCATATTCTTTAATTAGCACATTTTGAAATCCAAAAAAAGCTCCTTTTACTGAGGAATTCATAATTGAGCGGACATATTCTTCCGAAAATCTCCCCTTACCCCTCTTTCCCCAAGAGGGGAATTCCTCCCTTTAAAAAAGGGAGGGGAGGAGGGATTTAATCTTCGAAGTCTAAATAATTATTATGGACCGGCTAATAAGAGGTTTAGGGTCAGAGATGGAGGGAGAAAAGACTTTTCTTTTTTTCTAAAATGTGGTAACAGAACCAATTAATTAAATTGTATGGGAAATTCCTTTTTGGACATGGATTCACCTTCCCCCTCACCTTCATCCTCTCTCCACAAAGGGGGAGGGGGCAGGGTGAGGGGGCGATTTCCGAATTTGCTTAATAAAATTTCATGAAACTGAACGTTAGTAGTACAGATTATCAGGATAAATGAAAAAGAAAATATTTATCTGTGTTGATCTGCGATAATCTGCGTCCCGATTAATTTAATTGTATAGGAATTTCCTTTTGGACACGGATGAACACAGCTTTTCAGGATGTTACAGTAAACGACAAAACA
>JAOUFX010000483.1 GCA_029857975.1 Deltaproteobacteria bacterium
GGCCTATGATGCCGGGGAAGTGGATTTACATGCGGCCATTAAGGTACGATTGGGGGCCAACGGGCACACCGAGCGAGTGGAAACAACTGTGGGCCGGGTCCTATTGCGAGAAATTCTACCTTCCGAGATTCCTTTTTCTTTTATCAATAAAGTTTTGAATAAAAAGGAGCTGGCCACACTGGTGGACCAGTGTTACCGATTTGCCGGGAACAAAAAAACGGTCATCTTAGCCGACCAACTTAAAGATTTGGGTTTCCGTTATGCCACCCAGGCCGGAATTTCCATCTGCATCGATGATATGGTCATCCCCCCGCGGAAAGCTGAGCTGTTACAGAGAGCCAATCAGGAAGTTCTGGAGATCGAAAATCAATATAAAGAGGGATTGATCACAGACGGAGAACGGTACAACAAAGTAGTCGACATCTGGGCCCAGGTGACTGAAAACATTGGGTTTGAAATTCTTGAGGAGCTAGGTACGGTCATGATCACCGATCCTAGCGGAAAGAAAAAACGCGTACCCTCCTTCAACCCCATATTCATGATGGCCGATTCAGGAGCTCGGGGAAGTGCCCAGCAGATTCGCCAACTTGCCGGAATGCGGGGATTGATGGCCAAACCCTCGGGTGAGATCATTGAGACTCCCATTACCGCCAATTTCCGGGAAGGGTTGACGGTGTTGCAGTATTTCATCTCCACGCACGGAGCGCGCAAAGGTCTGGCGGACACCGCGCTTAAAACGGCCAATTCCGGCTATTTGACCCGAAGGCTGGTGGATGTGGCCCAAGATATGGTGGTTGCCGAAGAGGATTGCGGGACCTTAGAGGGCATTTTTGTGACCCCCCTGGTGGAAGGCGGGGAGATCATAGAGCCCATCGGAGAGCGCATTCTCGGGCGGGTTGCTTTAGATGATATATACGATCCTTTTACCGAAGAAGTCATCATCAACGCCAATGAGGAAATTGATGAGAAATTCGTGGAAAAGATCGAGAATGCCGGGTTGGAAAAAGTTAAGATTCGTTCGGTGTTGACCTGTCGCTCGAAACGGGGAGTTTGCGTAAAATGCTACGGGCGGGATCTAGCCCGCGGCCAGATGGTCAGCATCGGAGAAGCAGTCGGAATTATCGCTGCTCAGTCCATCGGCGAGCCGGGAACCCAATTGACCATGCGCACCTTCCATATTGGGGGTACGGCCAGCCGGCGGGCAGAACAAACCACTTTACAACCACGGCACGACGGGCGGGTGAAATTTATCAACCTCTCCACGGTACGGAATAAAGATGGGGATTGGGTAGTCATGAACCGGAATGGTGAACTGGCTATCATAGATGAAACCGGGAGAGAACGCGAACGCTATCCGATCATCTATGGGGCAAAGGTAAAGGTTGGAAACGGGCAGCTGGTGAAAGGGGGAGACCTGATTGCCGAATGGGACCCCTATACCATTCCCATTTTGACCGAAGGTTCTGGACGGGTAAAATTCGGGGACATTGTCGAGGGCGTTACCATGCAGGAGCAGCTGGATGAGGTAACGGGTTTCTCGACCAGGGTCGTCTCTGAGGCTAAGGATCCGGAAGCCCGGCCGCGAGTGTCCATCAAGGATGAACGCGGGCGGACTCTGAAGCTTGCCGGCTCAGAAGCCATGGCGCGGTATCTTCTTCCCGTTGGCGCTCATATCGTCGTCACCGAAGGAGATATGGTACACCAAGGAGATGTCATTGCCAAGATTCCCAGAGAGACAACAAAAACCAAAGATATAACCGGAGGGTTACCCAGGGTGGCAGAACTTTTCGAGGCTCGCAAGCCCAAAGAATTTGCCATCATTAGTGAAATCACGGGGGTTATCTCTTTTGGCAAGGACACCAAGGGGAAGCGCAAAGTAATCATTACCCCCGAGGTGGGTGAAACCAAGGAATATTCGATTCCCAAAGGAAAACATATTAGTGTCCATGAAGGTGAAAGAGTCAAAGCCGGTGAAGCTTTAATGGACGGATCTTCAAACCCGCACGATATTCTTTCCATCCTGGGAGTAGAGGATCTAGCGCGCTATTTAGTCGATGAAGTGCAAGAGGTCTATCGCCTTCAAGGAGTGAAGATCAACGACAAACATATCGAGGTTATCGTCAAGCAAATGCTCCGCAGGGTAATGATCAAGGAAGTGGGGGACTCCAATTTTCTGGTGGGGGAGCATGTAGAACGACATATCTTTGAGGAAGAAAATGAGCGGTTGGAGACTGCCGGCAAACAGCCTGCTGTAGCCGAACCTCTTCTTTTAGGTGTAACCAAAGCCTCCTTGAGTACGGAGAGTTTCATTTCTGCGGCTTCCTTCCAGGAAACGACCAAAGTTCTAACCCAAGCTGCCATTAGCGGAAAGACGGATTTCCTCCGCGGCTTAAAGGAGAACGTAATCCTTGGGCGGCTGATCCCGGCGGGAACGGGTCTTTCGCGGTATAGGAATATCGGCATCAAAGTAGAAGGAGAAGAAGAAGAGAGAGAAAAGTCAGAAAAAACCGTTGAAATCTAATAAATCTATTGACAAAAATGGTAAATAGGATATAATTAAAAATTTTGATGTTGTTAATAAATGGGAGGAAAAATGCCCACGATTAATCAACTGATCCGTCTCGGACGCCGGAAAATAGAACGAAAAACGGCTGCTCCGGCTTTGACGAATTCGCCACAGCGCAGGGGTGTTTGCATCCGAGTATACACTTCAACTCCCAAAAAGCCCAACTCGGCCTTAAGAAAAGTTGCCCGGGTACGTTTGACGAACGGGTACGAGATTACCACCTATATCCCCGGCGTAGGGCATAACCTCCAAGAACATTCGGTTGTATTAATCCGCGGCGGGCGGGTGAAAGACCTACCAGGCGTTCGCTATCATATCATCCGAGGAACCCTCGATTCTGTGGGGGTTCAAAACCGGAAGAAGAGCCGTTCAAAATACGGAGCCAAAAGGCCAAAGTGAGGAAGGCATGCCCAGAAGACGCGTAGTGACCAAGCGAGAAATTCTCCCCGACCCCAAGTATAAAAATTTAGGTGTAGCCAAGTTTATCAATAACATCATGGAATGCGGCAAGAAGAGTGTGGCGGAACGAATTCTCTACCAAGCCATGGAAATTATCCGGGAACGGACGAAAGAAGACCCGCTAAAGCTCTTCGAGAAATCGGTTAATAATGTAAAACCGATCATCGAGGTGAAATCTCGCCGAGTGGGAGGAGCTACTTATCAGGTGCCCACGGAAGTGCGCGCAGAAAGACGGACAGCCTTAGCCATTCGCTGGCTGATTACCTATGCCCAAGACCGATCCGAAAAGAGCATGGAGGAAAAATTAGCAGCAGAATTTATCGATGCCGCGAATAATCGTGGGGGGGCCGTTAAGAAAAGAGAAGATGTCCATAAAATGGCCGAGGCCAACAAGGCCTTTGCCCATTATCGGTGGTAAAGGTGATCAAGGATTAATCCCACAGCAGCGGGGACTGTGAACCTGATGACATAAACTTTAGCCAGAAGATGGGTTTGGCAAAGGAAGTAAGATTTTGGCCAATCGATCAGAATTAGAAAAGACACGCAACATTGGAATCATGGCGCATATAGACGCCGGAAAGACTACGACTACGGAGCGCATCCTTTATTATACCGGAGTCTCATACAAGATGGGAGAGGTGCATGAAGGAACAGCGGTGATGGATTGGATGGAGC
>JAOUFX010000484.1 GCA_029857975.1 Deltaproteobacteria bacterium
TTTGTACTTAAAAGGGGACCATGAAAAAGCAATTCATGCCTTTGATGAAGGCCTGAAAATTGACCCCTCAAATCCTAAAATTAATAACAATCGGGGCTTGGCTCTCTCCAAACTGGAAAGATACCAGGAAGCGGTTGCGGCCTTCAAGAAGGGCGGAGATGAGGCTTCCGCGTATTACAATCTTGGCTGTATCTATATGATGCAGGGAAAGTACGAAGAATCTATTGAAGCCTTTCAAAAAGCCATAGATATCAAACCAGATATTTTCGTTAATGCGCATGAAAACATTAAAAAAGCTAAAGCTGCCCTTCCTTCGCCATACTTCAAAAAAAGCAACCTCTCTCAATAATAAATCTATTTGATTTTTCTCACCATGGGGGTAAATTTGTTTTCACTCCTGATAAGTTTAATCGCCCACCAGCAAATATATGTGGGGAGAATAATCAAAGGCTGGAAATGGATAATTTCTGAAATTTGATATAAGGGGAAAAGGAGAAATGGAATAAACAGAAGCATTCTTTGGATGGATGTGATGGGATAACCCTTAAATAATTGGTAGTCAAGAATTAGGATAACAGATAAAAACAATAATGAGGCGTCGTAATACTGAGTGTGTAAGCTGATCAGCTGGCCGGTTCAACCCTAAAAATAGTTTTTTATCTTCCTGCAGCTTTTTCCCCGAGGGAGGCGGCAATCAATCGCGATGAACGACTTCTGGCAATGGCGGTGGAATCTCTGACCATCGAAGAAAAAAATTAAAGACAATTGTAGAGTTCAAATTATGTTTCATTATAAAATCATCGCTGTATTAGATTCATTTCCAAAGATTTTCCGATTATGGATTTGAACTCATCTGTATTCTTCACAAATATATTGGTTGCTTCATCAGAATAAATCAATTTCCAATTGTTTTTTTCTACCAAAATTCTTGATAGCGGAGAATCTTTATCATAAATAATCCATTGAATCTGGTATTTTTCAATTATATTCTCCCATCCATGTCAAGGATCAAGTTATTTCCCCCCGTCTGGGATCATCTTAATTCCCCCCCTTGCCGGGTAGAGGGGTTGATATTTTAGGGCTCAATTTTCTTCGATATGAATCCCCTTCCATGATAATGTGATGGGCATGATGGGCCAATCGGTCCAAGGCAGAGTTGGCCATTACAGGATCCGGAAACAAAGGGATCCAATCCTGCGGAGGCCGATTGCTCGTAATCACGATCGAAGACTTCAGATGGCGCTCCGTGACGATCTCATAGAAATCTTCCGTTTGTAAAGGGTTGAGAGCCGAAAGTCCAAAGTCATCGATGATCAAAAGATCCGGAGCCAGATACTTCTTCATCCGTTTCTCCCAGGAATGGTCTGCGCGTCCAGCCAAAAGGAAACGGAAGAGTTTGACTGCTTTGGTAAAAAGAACGTCATATCCCAAGCGACAAGCCTGATGTCCCAGAGCCTGAGCAAGATGGGTTTTTCCAACCCCCGCCGATCCATAGAGCAACACATGCTCCCGTTTTTCAATAAAGACGCAATTGCCCAAATCTCGGATTAACTTCGCATTGAGTTTGGCGTTAAAAGAAAAGTCAAAATCTTCTAAGGTCTTTTCCTCTTCGAAAGAGGCTTTGGTTAGACGCAGGTTGAGTTTCTTCGCTTCCCTTCGTTCGATCTCATCCTGAAGAAGGAGCTGAAAAAAGTCCAGATAGCCCAGAGAAGTTTTTTGAGCTTCTTGAAGTCTCAGATCTAAGGTTTGTAAAAACCCGCTCAGTTTGAGGGCTTTCAATTGTTCCTTCAATTGGTGATCCAGGTTCATGAAGACACCTCCTGCCGGGGGCCAAAATAATCGGGAGATCGTAAAAAGCGCTGGCCCAGGGGAGAAAGGTTAAGCGGCGGCTGAACCGTTTCCGGATTCATTTTCCATCCTCTTTCCAGGATCGTTTTGATGCTGTGGTACCCGAGATTCCCAAAGAACAAAGCCCGTTCGGCAGCCGCTTCCATAGATGCCTGCCCATGTTTTTCCGCCAGTCGCAAGATGGCTTGCGCTTTCCGAAGATTCCGCATGGCATGGTCGCCTAAGATCCCTTGGATGAGCTCCTGGGTTTTCGGCCCGACCTCGGCGGCTTTCTTCCGACAAATCGTCGGCGCCGGCATCAGATACGCCATCTTCTCGGGAGGATAATCCGTGAAATCGGTGCGCCACGTTCCGGGCAGAATCGCCCGGGGATGGGTCTTAATCAGCTTCTCCTCAAGGAAGATCCGAACCAGGTCCCATCCTCCTCGAACCCAAACCTCCTTCCCGATGTACCGGGTGGGCACCGAATAATAAGACCGATCAAAGACCACATGATGATCCGGATGAACCTTACACTTTTTCCACAAAGGACACTCATAGGGCTCCGCAGGAAGGGGCTTCAGATGAGCCACTTCTTCTTTCTGAAAGACCTCATAGGGACGTCTTTTCGTCGTCCCATGGATCTCCATCCCAATCTCTTCCTTGCACCAGCGAGGAGCCCGTTCATTGGCTTCGTCCCGATCTTTAAACTCTCTTCCCGCCAAAAGGTTCTTGCGAACCACGGGTACGCTTCGCTCCACTTTCCCTTTATGCTTGGGCTTCTTGACCTTGGCCGGATCGGCCACAAACCCATAGTGCCGCTCCAACTCCGCGTAGGCCCGATTCAAGGTGGGATCGTAAAGATCCGGCTTCACCACCCCCGACTTCAGATTGTCCAACACAATCGTTTCCGGAACGCCGCCAAAAAACGCAAATGCCCGGATATGGCAGTCAATCCATGTGGCCACATCCTGCCGAAAAATAAACCAGACAAATCGATGACGACTATAGGAAAGGGTCATCACAAACGCCCACGTCTTTCTCTTCTTCCCCAAAGAAGAGTCCAACATCAGGCCGACATACCCAAAATCCACTTGCGCCTGAGTCCCTGGCTCGACTTCCATCCGTACCGTCACCGGAGGGGCACCCCATTGAAACTGCTCCTTAAGATACCGCTTCATCGTGCAGTAGCCGATCTTGAGACCCGTCTTTTCCAAAAACAAACGCCATACCTGCTTGGCCTCAATCTCCTCCCTTCCCAAAAGAGAAACAATCCAGTCCCGATGGGGAGCAATCAAAGCCTGGGCCGGAGTTTCCCGTGGATCTCCAAAACCCAGGATCGCCTGAAGACGAGCGACCAACTCCGACTCTTCCGGGAAGGGTTGGCCCCGCTGAACGCCCGCTTGCTGGGCCAAACGAACATACTTGCGGACCGTGTCCCGATCGACCCCCAGAGAACGGGGAATCCCCTTCAAACTGCCGCCTTGATGCCATTGGTAAATGATCTCTACAACCTCGTTCATGAAGACCTGCCTCCTTGCCACTTGTACCCTCCTTGCATGATTCTTTCCAAAGCACTGAAGGATACATCGGCTTCTTGTTTCTCTCTACCCGAGGCAGGGGGGAATTATCGTGATCCTGGGGGGGGGAAATGAGATGATCCTAACCCCTCCTAAAGGGGGGATATATCATGATCCTCGACAAACGGTCACCCTTCAATCCCGGTTCAGATATGCGAACCTTATCGAAAATCGGAAAAAATGTCAAGGTGCGGGAAGTAAACTTTAGGATTTAAATGGCCCGTATGATTCCGTTTGAAGGTACTGCACTTCCATTTTTTTGCTTTCAACCATAATCCCCTGAAACTAATGA
>JAOUFX010000485.1 GCA_029857975.1 Deltaproteobacteria bacterium
GCGGCTTTAATGATGGAAGTAATGACCGGCTCGGATGATCGCGATCCTCTTTCTCTGCCCGGGAAAAAAATTTCTTTCGGGAGAGAGCTCATGAAAGGGATTCGCGGTTTTAGGGTAGCCTGGAATACGGAACTGGGAAATACCGTCGTCGCCCCATCGGTTAAAGAAGCGGTTGAGTCCGCGGCGCAGGTCTTCTCCGAATTAGGGGCTCAGGTCGAAGAAACGAAGCTGGATCTGCCTCCCATGCATGATGCTTTCCAGCTTCTCTTTGCCGCCGATTGCGCCGGAGCAATCGGCCATCGCCTGGAAGAATGGAAGGAGCGTTTGGACATGGGTTTAGGCCGATTAATCGAAATCGGCCTGAAGGCCAGCGCTGCCGATTACGCCCGGGCTGTCAACCGATGCCACGATCTCTGGGCTTGTCTTCAGCCTTTCTTCGATCAATATCATCTCCTTCTTACCCCCACCCTCCCGGTCACTCCTTTCCCCACGGGAATCGATTGGCCGAGGGAAGTTGCCGGAGCGAAGGTCCATCCCCTGAATTATCTGGCCTTTACCTATCCGTTTAATCTTACCGGCCAGCCGGCAGCATCCGTTCCTTGTGCTTGGACAACAAATGGATTACCCATCGGCTTGCAGATCATAGGCCGGCGTGGCGACGACCTCTCGGTTCTGAAAGCAGCGGCAGCTTTTGAGGAGGCCAAACCCTGGCGGGACAAATGGCCTAATATCGAATGAAAGATACCTCCCGCAACATCGATAGAAAAAAAGTCTATGTCGGCCTCGTGCTTTTGTGTACGGCTGTTTTGCTGATGCTCGTGGGGCAGGGGAACCCTTCGCTTTTTTTGCGAATCTTCTGGGTGATTCTTTTGGGGGTAGGAATTCTTCTTTATTTATGGGGAAGATTTTTCTCGCGGGGCAGTGCTTGAATGAGAATGAACTCCCGAACGCGGGGAAGGAGGTAAAAATCCTCCAATTCGTACTTAGATAACTCCCGGGCCAGAATCCGAGCACGGTCTAAAGGGGGAAGGTGGAGGTTGATAAGGATTAAACTTCTGCCCAGCAACTTACACCCGCCGCTGTGAATGGAGAATTCCTCATCGGAGAGGTTCTCGTAGCGAACCTCGATTCCCAGCTGGGCCGCAAGCCCTTCCAGATGCTGGAGAAGGGATGTATCCGAAAGATCTGGAAGCATCTTTTCTTCTTTCGCCAAGAGGTGGTAAGATTATAAAAGAATTCGGTGCTAAAATCACCATAATTTAAATGTATAGGAAATTCCTTTTTGGGCCGGATTCACCCTGTTAGATGTTTGCTATCTAACAGGGTAAACGCAGAAAATCGCTTAGCGCTATGCGCATAGCGTCTTTTTTGTTTCTGCAGTTATCTGCGTCCTATTAAATTTAAAAAAGCATTTTGGGACTCCTGGCTCCTGTATTCCGCATTCGCAATACATGAAAGCTTACTTAGACATCGAAACATCCTTTCGGGGGGAGATCACCATCGTGGGCATTTTTCGACCCCCGGGCCAAATGGTTCAACTTGTCGGCGACGAAGTCAACTGGACCAACCTCTGGAATGCTTTAGAAGGAGTGGCGACGATCCTAACCTATAATGGATCCCGCTTCGATTTGCCCGTAATCAAACGGGTCATCAAGCTGGATCTGAACAGGTATTTCGAATGCCGGGACCTGATGTACGATTGCTGGCAAAAGAACCTTTATGGTGGACTGAAACGGGTGGAGGAAAAACTGGGGATTGGACGAGCCTCCAAGGGAATTGATGGCATGGAGGCCATGCGCCTTTGGGAGCGGTTTCGTTTCTACGGAGACGGAGAGGCCTTACAAGTTTTGCTGGCATACAACCGGGATGACGTGAAAAATCTCTGCCGCCTGGAAGCTTGCCTGCAAGAAATAAACAAAACCTAAAAAAAGAGATTCACCACAGAGGGCACAGAGGAAAATTAAGATAAAACCAGGAAATAAACTCCTTTTCTCTGCTTTACTCTGGGCACTCGTTAAGTGAAAACAACCCCATATTCTATCTGACGAATTTATTACCTGAGAACACAGAGAAAATCTTGAGCTTATTTTGTTTTTTAACTATGAAATTATTCTCTGAGATCTCTGCGGTGTAAAAAAAATCGCTCAATTTAGGTAAAAATAATAATTGACATATCGACGAAGATGTAATAATTGAAGGGTGCAAAGTGGAAGATGGAGAAATCACCGAGCGGCGCAGGACAATGGGCTTAGATCGATTTGCTGAATCTAAACTGGCGAGGTTTGAAGATTGGACATTAAAAGGTCTTACTACGAAGATATCGAGTTGTTCAAAAGCAACACGATTTTGGTTTGCTCCCTTATCTTTTTTGTTTTCCTTCTCTTCTTGCCCTGGATCGTGACCAAAACCCACATCCTGGGTTTTTCAGTTTATCTCCTCAATCTCATTATCATTCATTGTATCGTGGCCATAGGCCTTAACATCCTGGTGGGCTTTACGGGTCAGATCTCCATGGGCCATGCGGGTTTCTTTGCCATTGGAGCCTTCACGACCCTGATGTTCATTGCCAAATTGGGGATTCCTTTTTTCATCGCTCTTCCTTTAGCCGCCTTCATTTCCGCCGGCTTTGGTTTTCTGCTGGGCCTTCCTTCCTTGCGCCTGGAAGGACCCTATTTGGCCATCGCTACCATGGGTTTCGGCATGGCCGCGACCACGGTGATCAAACACGCCGAATTCTTCGGCGGGCGCATGGGTATGCAAGCCCCGAAGCTTTACCTTTTTGGGACGCCCATGAAAGATATTCATTTCTACTATCTCATTTTGGGCATCGGCATTCTCCTGGTTATCGGTGCGGTCAAGTTGTTCAAAACCAAAGTGGGCAGAGCCTTCATTGCCATCCGGGACAGCGATGTGGCTGCCGAAACGATGGGGGTAAATCTCACCTATTATAAGACTCTTTCTTTCGCGGTTAGCGCCTTCTACACCGGAATCGCCGGGGGACTTTACGCCTTTATTCTGGGGTTTATCAACCCGGAAGGGTTTCATATTATCATGTCCATTACTTTCTTGGCTATGGTGGTCGTCGGAGGATTAGGGTCCATCATGGGATCGATCGCCGGGGCCACGCTCATGACCTACCTGGACGTCAAACTGCAGGCTATTCAGGATATTCCGGGAATCGGGGCGGTTCTGGTAAGCTTTTCAGAAAAGTACATGAGTATGGGTGGCATTTCCAATGTCGCCATTATCGTATACGGGCTGGTCATGATCTTGATCGTCCTTTTCGAGCCGCTGGGGATGTTCGGCATTTGGATCAGGATCAAAAAGTACTGGAAGACGTATCCGTTTTGAAAACAGTGTCAGGGTCAGTGGTTAGTGTCAGCAAATAAATTAAAAACCAATTTAACTGACACTGACACGAATCACTATTTGGGGGGATAAATGCTTGGGCAATTGATTGTCAGCGGTTTGGCCGTAGGGTTTTGCTATGCCCTGTTGGCGCTGGGCATGGTCATTATTTATAAAACATCGGAGGTGTTAAATTTTGCCCAGGGGGAGATGGCCATGATTAGTTCCTTCGTGGCCTTTACCTTGTTGGAAAGTTATCACCTTTCCTTTCCCCTTGCTCTGCTTTTGACTTTCCTGTTTGCCTGCTTTCTGGGAGCCTTTTTGGAATTTATCTTTTTGCG
>JAOUFX010000486.1 GCA_029857975.1 Deltaproteobacteria bacterium
TGGGAGGAATCGGCGATCTGGTATCGGAACGGATTAAAACGCTGTCCTCCAAGTACAACAAAGGGAGGAGCATCAATGTAATCAACCAAAGGCTGGGGTATCTTGTCCGGTGCGGAAATCCGGATGCAATCGATTCCATCGCCCCTATGGCCTTTGGCAACCTGGCCTTAAACCTGGTCTTGAGTCATTCTCATGGGCGGTTGGTTTCTCTGCGCAACGGCAGGTATGATAACGTGCCGATTGATGTGGTCACCAGCTGCAAGAAAGTTGTGGACGTGGATAAATATTACAACCGCGAGCGGCTGCGCCCGTATTATGAAAGTTTTGAGCAGAAACCGTTATTTATTATGACCAGCGATTATTGATGACTTTGTAAAAATTTTATCCGGCGCGCGTTGCTATTGGCTGTAAGCTTCTCTTCTCTAAAACTTATCTTATCCGTTTAAAAAGAACCTAAAAAAGGCGATTCACCACAGAGGGCCCAGCGCGGCAAAGCCGCAACCAAAAGAAATCACCCCCTCCCACCCCTCCCCGAAGCTGTAAAAAAATTGGGGTATGGGAGAAGAAGAGGCGCCAGCCATGTCCAGGGGCCAGAAAAATTTGCTTGCCAAAATGAGGCGGTGCTCTCTTTGTTGCCGGTGGTAGACTCGACTTCGGTTAGGCCCGAAGGCCAATCCCTATGTATCTACATAGTTTTGTTCTAAGTTGCCGGCGTCCCTTCGCGGAAGGCAGGGTAAGCGTTGGAGGTCATTCCTGTCCCGCCGATTTTGGCGGCGTAAATTTTTCCGTCCCCTGGACAACAAGAAAAGCCGATTTCGCTGCCGGCTTGAATTTTTTCACAGCTTCCTCCCCCCTCGAGGGGGAGGGATAGGGTGGGGGGGATTGCTTAACAAAATTTCAATAATTTAAACGTTAGTAGTACAGAGAAAACATGGGGCTTAATTTTTTAACTATGAAATTATTCTCTGAGATCTCTGTGGTGTAAAAAAAACCGCTCAATTTAGGAAGAAGTAAAGTTTTTTTCCATCTTATTATAGATTCAATCCAGTAATGCCCAAGATTTAACCAGCCAACCCCAACATAAGACTTTACTATCACGAATTCCTGATCTATAAATGGATGGGCTAATCCCTTTGTTGATAAAGAAAAATCATTTGCAGAGAGGGAAACAGACTATGAGAAACTGGAGGAGTGCTTATGAAAACAAGAAAACCACGGCCAGAGAGGCTGTGAAGGTGGTAAAATCCTCCGACCGGATTGTGTTTTCGCATGCCTGCGGTGAGCCGAGAACATTACCGGGAGAACTGGTAAAAAGAGCAAAGGAATTGAGAAACGTTGAAATTGTCCACATGGTATCGATGGGAGAAGCTCTCTACTGCCGTCCGGAGTATGCCAAAAGCTTTCGCCACGTTTCTTTATTTGCCGGAAGCCCTACCCGAGAAGCGATCTGGGATAACCGGGGAGACTATATCCCCCGTCACAACAGTCAGATTCCTTCTCTTTTAGGGACGGATATACCTGTTGACGTTGCCATGGTGAGCGTCTCTTGCCCTGACCACAACGGTTTCTGCAGCCTGGGGGTTTCGGTTGATTACACCAAAAAAAGCATGGAATGTGCCAGAGTGGTAATTGCCGAAGTCAATAGAAGAATGCCGCGAACCCACGGAGATTCCTTTATCCATATCTCGGAAATCGATTCTCTGGTCGAAGTAGACCTGCCCGTTTATGAATTGGAAAAGAGAGAAACGACCGCAGTAGAGGAGAAGATCGGAAAGTCAGTCGCTGAGCTTATTGAGGACGAGAGCTGCCTGCAATTGGGAATCGGTGGGATACCCGACGCGGTATTGGAGAACCTGGCCAGTTTTAAAGATTTGGGGATTCACTCGGAGATGGTGGCCGATGGGGTAAAAAACTTAGTGGAAAAAGGGGTGATCACCGGCAGTAAAAAGACTCTGCATAAAGGGAAGATCATTATCACTTTTTTAATGGGATCGAGCGAATTTTATGAATGGGTGAACGACAACCCCGTGATAGAGATGCACACAGTGGATTACACCAACAATCCTTTTATCATCGCCCAGAACAAAAAAATGATTGCGATTAATTCGGCCTTAGAGGTGGATTTACTAGGGCAGGTCTGCGCCGATACCTTGGGGGCGAAGCAATTTAGCGGTGTAGGGGGTCAGGTGGATTTTGTAAGGGGGGCCAAAATGTCCGAAGGGGGTAAAGCGATCATCGCCTTACCCAGTACGGCAAAAGGTGAAATTTCCAGAATTGTTCCGGTATTTAAAGAAGGAGCAGCGGTGACTACATCGCGGAACGATGTGGATTACGTCGTAACCGAATTTGGCATTGCCGCTTTAGCTGGAAAAACTGTTAGAGAAAGGATGAAAGCACTGATAAACATCGCTCAGCCAAAATTTAGAGCAGAGTTGGAAAAACAAGCTTACGAAATTTATCATGTAAAACTTTAAACCCGGATAGGAGAATAGGATGAAGAATCACATCGGTTTTATAGGTTTAGGGAATATGGGGATGGGTATGGCCAGAAATATTTTGCAAGCCGGGTTGCCGCTGGTGGCCTACGACATCCAGGAAGATCCCCGGAAAAAAATAAAATCGCTGGGGGCCCAGTTAGGTAAGAACCCGAAGGAAGTTGCCCAAAAGGCGAGCGTTTCCATTATTGCGGTTTTAAATTTCGCCCAGGTGGAGCAAGTTGTCTTGGGAGAAAGGGGACTAAGCGAAGGGGCAAATTCGGGTGATTTGGTCATTATTGCCAGCACCATCGCTCCCGCAGAGGTAAAAAAATTAGCCCGAACATTGAAAAAGCAGGGAGTAAAAGTATTGGATGCCCCGATTAGCGGCGGGAAAGAAGGGGCAGAGGCTGGAACGTTGACCATCATGGTTGGCGGAGAAAAAGCGGAGTTTGAACGGTGTCGCAATATTTTTGAGGCCATGGGAAGGAATATATATTATTTAGGTGCTCTGGGATCGGGATTGAGTTTAAAGCTGGTGAATAATTTATTGGTGGCGGTCAATGGGTTGGCCGTAGCCGAAGCCATGGTCTTGGGTGCGAAAGCCGGCCTGGACCCGCAAATGATATTGGATATTATCCCCAAAAGCGCCGGGGACAGCTGGATGTTCAGAAATCGGGCTTATAGAATGGTGGACCGGGACTTTGCCTGCCGGGGGGAACTGGATATTCTTTTGAAGGATTTGAGTTTTATCATGGATATGGGAAGATCACTGAAAATTCCTCTGGTATTGAGTGCCGTGGCCAAAGAAATTTTTCAAATGGCCAACTGCCTGGGGTATGGGAAGGAAGATGACGCCGCGGTTGTAAAAGCTTTGGAAAAAATGGCCGGGGTAGAAGTGAAGAAAGGAAGTAAAGAATAGACGATAGGCAAAAAGTTAGAGGTGATAGGTAATAGGCGATAGGTAATAGATATTAGGTAATAGGTAATAGGTTATAGGGGATAGTTTGATGGGAAAAGGCCAATTAAAGTTCAAAAAAAATGGTGTTAGACAAGGGAGTTGGCCAAGTATAGAGCAGGGAGGAAAGTTTTAGCTTGACAAAAATCTTCAATTTATGTGAACATTGCTTTGTTTTCACTATATTTTTCCCCGGTTTTCCTGAAGGAGTAACTCAACTGGAGGGGGTGATTCTTTCCAAAAGTCTTCGGGG
>JAOUFX010000487.1 GCA_029857975.1 Deltaproteobacteria bacterium
ACAGGGGCTGGATTTGAAAGAAAACGGAAAAAGATTGAAGATTCTGAAAGGGGCCGGGGTATGAAAGTTGAGCTCATCATCGTGGGGAATGAATTGATTTCTGGGGAGGTGCTGGATATCAATGCCGGATACATGGCCAGTGCGCTCACGGAAAAAGGGTTTGAGGTGACCTTCATCACCATGATCGGCGATCATGAATACCATATTGAAGATGCCCTCTTGCGGGCTCAGGAACACGCCGATGCTATCATCGTAAGTGGTGGGCTGGGTCCCACTGCCGATGATATCACCGCCAACTCTGCGGCCAAAGCTTTGGGCCGGCGGATGATTATAAATAAAGACATCCTCCAGGCCTTGCGGGAGCGATTTGCCCACAGGGGAATGGAGATGCCGCTGGCGAACGAAAAACAAGCTTTTTTCCCCCACCAGGCAGAGATTCTTTCTAACCCTCTCGGGACCGCTTCCGGATTTACCTTGCGTCATAAAAGTAAAATCTACATATTTCTTCCCGGGGTCCCCAAGGAGTTGCAATACCTTTTTAACGAAAACGTGCTTCTATTGTTGGAAAAAGAAAGTCAGGAAAAGACCATCTACCGATCCCGCACCCTTAAGGTTTTTGGCCTTACTGAATCCGCTATTGCCGACCGCCTGAAAGGAATCAACCCACAAGACCATTCGGCTTCCCTGGCCTATCTTCCCCGTTTTCCAGAAAACCATATAAAAATTACAGTCAGGGGATTTTCTTCCGAAGATGTTGAAAGAAATCTCCGAGCGCTGGAAAAAACCATCAGGGAAAGGTTAGAGGGGCGGGTCTTCGCGGTTGATACGGAAACACTGGAAGCAATCGTAGGCCAATTGCTCCGCTCCCATCAATCTACGTTAGCCGTGGCCGAATCCTGTACCGGAGGTTTGATCACCCATCGGTTGACTCAGATTCCTGGGAGCTCGGATTATTTCGAACGGGGAATTGTTGCCTATAGCAATCGGGCTAAAATCGATATCTTGAAAGTTCCTGAAGAGCTTTTAGCCCAGGAAGGAGCAGTTAGCCGTTCAGTGGCGGAAAAGATGGCTGAAGGCGTGCGACAGATCAGTCAGGCGACTCTGGGACTGAGCGTAACAGGCATTGCCGGACCAGGAGGTGGCTCAGAAGAAAAACCCGTCGGAACGGTATTTATTGCCCTGGCCAGTTCCAAGGGTACCGTGGCCAAAAAGTACCAGTTCTGGGGAGACCGGGAACAGATCAAGACCATTTCAGCCCACACCGCGATCGACTGGGTGCGAAGGTATTTTTTAAATCAGCTTTCAGGTATGAACAGCCAGCTGGCAGAAATAAAGCTGAATGCTGACCGCTGAATTCTGAGTTTGGAGAACTATGCAAGGGATCCGCTCCTTCATTGCCATAGAGATTCCCCAGCCTTTACAGGCCCGGATGGGGGAATTGCAGCGAGAACTGAAGCGAGTTGAAGCCGACGTTACATGGGTACGTCCGGGGAGTATTCACCTCACTTTAAAATTTTTAGGAACGGTGTCTGTAGAAGTGCTGGAAAAAGTATCTTTAGCCGTTTCCCCTGTTATCGCCTCGCGGGAGCCTTTTGATTTGCGCATTCATGGGCTCGGTTGCTTCCCCTCCGGCCGCAATCCCCGCGTTCTCTGGTTGGGTGTCGATCGGGGAATCGAGCAGATCTCTCCCCTGCAAGAGGTCATTGAAAAGAAAACGCTTGCAGAATCTTTTCTGCCAGAGCCCCGCCCTTTCACGCCCCACTTGACCATCGGGAGAGTCCGTTCCTTCAAAGGAAAAGGAGCCTTGACCCAGGCCATCGAGGCTCATAAAAACATAGAAATCGGGGCTTTTCGGGCGAAAGAGGTTTTTCTTTTCAAGAGCGAACTGACTCCTTCGGGGGCCATCTATACGAAGTTAAAAACTTTTCCAATGCGAGCCAATCATGGCTAAACGAAAAGAGGAGGGAATCATGCCGACGGAGAGCCATAAAGAGAAAGCGATCGATCTAGCGGTTAGTCAGATTGAGCGGCAGTTTGGCAAGGGGGCCATTATGCGCCTGGGAACGGATGCCATCATCCCGGACATTCCGGTCATTCCCACCGGGTCACTTGCATTGGACATTGCCCTGGGCGTGGGAGGGGTTCCACGGGGACGGGTTGTGGAAATCTTCGGTCCGGAAGCCTCCGGCAAGACCACTCTGGCCCTGCATATTGTCGCTGAAGCCCAAAAGAAAGGGGGCATTGCCGGGTTCATCGACGCCGAACACGCCCTGGACGTCGCTTATACCCGCAAGCTCGGAGTCAAGACGGACGATTTGTTGATCTCACAACCGGACACCGGAGAGCAAGCCCTGGAAATCGCTGAAATGCTCGTACGCAGCGGGGCCCTTGATGTTGTCGTAATCGATTCGGTCGCGGCCCTGGTCCCTAAGGCCGAATTAGAAGGGGAAATGGGCGATGCCCACATGGGCTTACAAGCCCGCTTGATGTCCCAAGCCCTGCGGAAACTGACCTCCACGATCAGCAAATCCAACACCTGTGTCATTTTCATAAACCAGATCCGCATGAAGATTGGCGTGTTCATGGGCAACCCGGAGACGACCACCGGGGGAAATGCCCTCAAGTTTTACTCTTCCGTTCGCCTGGACATCCGCCGGATCGGAGCGATCAAAGACGGGCAGGAGGTGATCGGAAACCGAACTCGGGTTAAGGTGGTAAAAAACAAATTGGCCTCTCCCTTCAGAGAAGTGGAATTTGACATTATGTACGGGGAAGGAATTTCATGGGAAGGCGATCTTCTGGACTTGGCCGTGGAAAATGAAGTCGTCGAAAAAAGCGGAGCATGGTTTTCCTTCGTCAATGAAAGGATCGGTCAGGGCCGGGAAAATTCAAAAACTTTTCTGAAGGAGCACCCCGAAATCTCCAAAGCGATTGAAGAAAAATTATTGGAGCGCTTCCGACTTTCCAAGAAACAAAAGGAACCCTCGGCTCCGTGAAAGAAAGGCCTCCTTGCCCAAGTTCCCCTTTTTCTTCTTTCTCAGCGCGCTTTACCGTGAAAAGGGATGTAAAAAAACGGCCAGTATATGCCAAGAGCGCCAAAGAAACCGCCCTTCACCTTCTGGCCAAGCGGGATTACAGTCGCGAAGAAATGCGGCGCAAACTTACGGCCAAGGATTTTCCCCCGGCGGAAATCGATGCCGCCCTGGGAGAATTGGAAGCCAAAAAATTTCTGGATGACTTTCGTTACGCCCAACGTTTAGCCATCGCCTTAGCCAGGGGAAAATTCCTCGGCCCGCAGCAAATCAGTCAAAAATTTTTTCAAAAAGGAATTCCGGCAGATTTGACTCAAGCCGCCATGGCCATAGCCGAAGTAACTCTCCCAGCTGCCGAACGGCTGCACAAGGTAATGCGCATGAAGCTGAAAGGAAGACTCCTGAAGGAAGTGCCCCTCAAAGAGAAGAGGAAGTTGGCCAATACCCTGCGCCGGAAGGGGTTCCCATGGGAGGATATCCAGGAAGCCTTTCGAAAATTAGGAGGTATTACAGAGGAATGAAGACAGGTAGCGAAATCCGCCACAATTTTTTAGATTATTTCCAGGGGAAAGGACACACGATTGTTAAAAGCTCCCCCTTAATTCCCCAAAAGGATCCTACATTAATGTTCACCAATGCCGGAATGGTGCAA
>JAOUFX010000488.1 GCA_029857975.1 Deltaproteobacteria bacterium
ACGGGGCCGCAACAGATCTTTTTCCCGCCGGTGCCCCCTCTTTCATCACCCTCCCGTCCGGGCTCCGTTAATCAAAGTAAATTCATCAACCTATTGAAAAGTGAAGGGTGGCAAGGAATCCGATATGGGCTACGATTGCGGATTGCGAAGCAGGAATTCCCTCAGCTCATCCAGGGAACGTACAGCATTAGGAATCAAATGTCCCCGCTCGCGCAACTCTTGGATAAGTTCCAAAATGGGGGGAAGGGCTATTCTCATCGCATTATTTAATAGACCCCTATCAAAAAAATCGTTCCACGCTCCGAAAAAGGAAACCCGACCGTGATCGAGATATAAAAATTCTTGAGCTCTTAGAGCCTCTTCGAAAGAATGCGTAATATGAAGGATGGTTCTTCCTCCTTGGCCATGGATTTTGGCGAAAAGATCCAGAATCTCTTGGCGATCCTGTAAATCTAACATAGAAGTGGGCTCATCCAGGACCAGAATTTCGCTCTCCATAGCCAACACCCCGGCCAAAACCACTTTTTGTTGCTGCCCACCGGACAGGAGATGGGGAGGATGAAAGCGGTAATCCTCCATATCTACTAACCGCAGGCTATCCTGGACGCGCCGGGCCATGAGGGAAGGGTCCACTCCTCTATTTTCCAAAGCAAAGGCCACGTCTTCTTCCACCACGGAGGCAACGATCTGATTTTCCGCGTTGGAAAAAACGTACCCCACTCGAGGTGAAATTTCCCCCGGCCTCAAGGGTTGGCCGCCGATGAAAACCTGGCCGGAAGAGGGGGAGAGCAACCCTTTGATCATTTTCCCCAGGGTGCTCTTTCCAGCCCCGTTCGGGCCCATCAGAGCTACATAGCGCCCCTGGGGAATCAAAAGATTGAACCCCTCAAATACGAGCTGCGGAGAACCTTTGCGGCCGGGATAATAAAAAGTAGCCTCGCGGACCTCGATCATCTTTTTTCCATAAAAAAAGGGCAAGACCAAGTCTTGCCCTTTTTCTCTCCTTTTTTACGTCTTGGAAACCGGAGCTTCCGGTTTCGCTGTCTCGGTCGGCTCTTTTTCTTTGCGGCGTCTTTTGCCCACCCTGCGCTTTTTCAGGCTCTTGGCTTCCTTGCCTTCAGCAACCAATTCCACGATAGATACCGGCGCGCCATCCCCCGGCCGAAAACCCAATTTAACGATCCGGGTATATCCTCCATTGCGGGACTGATAACGCGGGGAAATCGTATCAAATAACTTGCGAACTACTTCGGCGTTGCGCACAAGCGTCAAAACCTGACGCCGGGCATGAAGGTCGCCTCTTTTCCCCAGTCCGATCATTTTTTCAGCCAAGGGGCGAAGCTCTTTGGCTTTGGCATCTGTGGTTTTTACTTTTTCATGCTCTAACAGGGAAGTAACCAAGTTGCGAAGCATGGCCCAACGGTGGCTTGTGGTCCGCCCCAATTTTCTTCCAGCAATTCGATGACGCATTTTAACGTTCCTTCTTTAGGCTTCTTTTTCCGGCTTCTGCATTTCGGAAGGAGGCCAATTTTCCAACTTCATCCCTAAGTTCAATCCCATTTCCGTAAGAATCTCCTTGATCTCATTCAAAGACTTTCTACCAAAATTTTTGGTTTTCAGCATTTCGGCCTCTGTCTTTTGCACCAGATCCCCAATGAATCGGATATCGGCATTCTTCAGACAATTGGCGGAACGCACAGAAAGTTCAAGTTCATCCACACTCTTGAACAGATTTTCATTGAGTTTGGAGGCCTCTTCCACCTCGGGTGGTCTGGGAACGGCATCTCCTTCATCGAAATTAATAAATACACTAACCTGATCTTTCAGAATTTTGGCGGCGTAGCCGATGGCGTCCGCAGGGGCTAATCCTCCATTGGTCCAAATCTCCAGGGTGAGGCGATCATAATCCGTAATCTGGCCTACCCGAGAATGAGTAACCGTGTAATTTACTTTGCGAACCGGGGAAAAAAGAGCATCAACGGGAATTGTGCCGATAGGCTGCCCTTCATCCCGATTCCGTTCGGCCGGGACATATCCCCTGCCCCGCTTGACCACCATCTCGATTTCTAATTCTCCATCTTCGGAGAGCGTAGCTATGGGATGGGTCGGGTTTAAAATTTGCACGTTGGCATTTGCCTGGATATCCTGGGCTTTCACCGCTCCGGATTTGTTGGCCTTCAACCGTAGGGTTTCCGGGCTATCGGAGTGAAGTTTAACCAATATTTCTTTTATGTTCAGAATGATATCGGTAACGTCCTCGCGAACTCCGGGAAGGGTGGAAAATTCATGCAGAACCCCTTTGATGCGCACGGCTGTAATGGCCGCTCCCTGAAGGGAAGAGAGCAGAATTCGGCGCAAGGAATTTCCGATGGTAATGCCAAACCCTCGTTCCAGAGGCTCAACATGAAAACGTCCGTAGGTGGGACTGAGGGTTTCCTGTTCTGCCTCAATGGCCTTCGGTTTTATCAGGGTTTGCCAATTTCTATACATGGGTATGAACTCCTTGATCTCGAATTCGACTGAAATCATCGAAGGGTTATTTAGAATAAAGCTCCACGACCAATTGCTCTTTGATGGGCATGGTCAAATCCTCACGGCTGGGTAAAGATAAAATCCGCCCCCGGTAATGCTCCTTATCCAGCTCCAACCAAGAGGGAACACCCCGCCTGGCCACTCCCTCCAATGCATCGTTGACCTTGGCACTCTTTTGACTCTTTTCCCTCAATTCAATTACATCTCCGATTTTGACCAAATAGGAAGGAATGTTCACTTTACGCCCGTTGATGTTAAAGTGATTGTGTTGAACCAATTGCCGGGCTTCATTCCGCGAGTTGGCAAACCCCAGACGGTAGACCATGTTGTCCAGGCGCCTCTCCAAAAGAATGAGCAGGTTGGTTCCGGTAATCCCTTTTTGTCTTTCCGCCTTGGCGAAAAAATTCCGAAACTGCTTTTCAACCAAACCATACATGCGCTTGACTTTTTGCTTTTCCCGCAGCTGAACGCCGTAGCTGGAAAATTTTGACCGGCCTTGACCATGCTGTCCCGGCGGGTAACTCCGCCGTTCGAACGCGCATTTGTCGGAATAACACCGGTCCCCTTTTAAGAAAAGTTTCAAATTCTCCCGCCGGCATAACCGGCAACCCGACTCAATATATCGCGCCAAAGTAGGCCTCCTCCTTTACATCCATTCCCTTGCGGGGTTCACACCCGCCGTCTCTTGGGCGGCCGGCATCCATTGTGAGGTATGGGAGTGACATCCCGGATGAGGTCGATGCGAAAACCCGCCGCCTGCAAAGACCGTAAAGCTGCTTCGCGTCCTGCCCCCGGGCCCTTGACGTAGACTTCGATGGTCCTCACTCCTTGCTCCATCGCTCTTTTGGCGGCCTGTTCGGCGGCCAGTTGGGCGGCAAAAGGGGTACTCTTGCGCGACCCCTTAAACCCCACGCTGCCCGCACTGGCCCAGGTAATGACATTTCCGCTCACGTCGGTAATCGTCACGATCGTATTATTAAAAGTGGACTGGATATGGGCGACGCCGTTCTGAATATTCCGCCGCTCCTTCTTCTTCGCCCCTGAACTCTTTACTGGCGACATTCTTCCTCCTTTATCTCTTCTTCCCGCCCATCTGGCGCCGAGGTCCTTTACGGGTGCGGGCATTGGTGTGAGTGCGCTGGCCGCGCG
>JAOUFX010000489.1 GCA_029857975.1 Deltaproteobacteria bacterium
TATGTGGACGAGGATGGATACTTCTGGATCACAGACCGAAAAAAAGACCTCATTATCAAAGCGGGGGAGAACATCTCTCCGCGGACTATCGAGGAGGTTCTATTCAAACACCCCAAAGTCTCGGAGGCGGCCGTGATCGGCATGAAGGACGAAGTCTATGGGGAGGAGATCAAAGCTTTTTTGGTCCTGAAACCCGGGCAGGACGCGACAGCGGATGAAATCATCGGACACTGCCAGAAGAAGCTTACGAGTTTCCTGGTGCCCAAGGAGGTCGTCTTCCTGAAAGCTTTGCCCAAAAGTCTTGTAGGGAAAGTACTGAAAAAGGAATTGAGGAAGTTGTTATAAAAGTGGTTGGTCGAATTAAAACCCCACAATACAACTGGCATTTTTGAAAGCCAAAAAAGTTGCATTATACAAACCATTTCTTGAAAAAATGGTAGAGATTTGGAAGGCTTCGTTACTGGCACGTACTCTATCATTTTTGGACCGCTAAATTGTGCCAAATTTTGCAAGAAAATCGAGATCTCTGAAAAAGTAAGAGTTTCTTGTCGTTTCCCTTTTCTGAGAAGGGATAACGGGCAAAAAGTAAGGTTGGCTATAGAACTTCTTGGCCTGGTTTCTTCCTCTTTTTCTCTATCCCTTTACTCCTTTCTGTCCCTTTTTAGCTCCCTCAGCTTAATCCCTGCCGGATTAGCCAGTTTCTAAGAGACCTACCTCCTGTTCTCTGGCCTGAAGGAGTTTGACCATCCTCTTGACATTCATCACCAAAAAGGTCATCAGGGCCTGAATGGCCACCTCCGCTATCGGCTCACGGATCTGCCACCACTTGGCAATCCCGACCTGGTATCAGTCTCCCTAAAGGCATTAGACCAGTCATGGAAACTTGAGGGATTGTACACGGAAAAGCACGTTCATGCTCATATTAGCTATGCTGACTATGTTAAGGATCTATCGGAGTTGGACCAGGAGATTGAGCAATTAGAAAATGAATTAGGTAAAGACGGAGATGATTCTAAGGGAGGGGGGCAGTTTATATCAGACAGGCTAATAGGCTTCGCTTCTTGACAAGCCGTTAGGGCCGTACTAAAGTGTTTGCCTATGGGCCTCGAAGAATTAGGTGTGATAAGCAAGATTTGAACAGACAGACATTGTTCTAAGAAACCACACTTCCTTCCTGAAATGTTGTTTTTGGGATTTTTCTTCGGAATTCACCATTTCAAACGACAGTCATCAATTTGGCCTTAATTTGGCCTTGAAAGCCGAGGCTATTTTCATAGGCAATTTTCCCCTTGGCTACCAGTGGGATTAAGAGTAATTATTTGACAGTTGTTCGCCCTTATACCCAAGTAAACCCATGATTATAACCCCTAACCTTCTGGAGTGCCGTATGCTAAGGAGTTTCCAGAAGTTGCCGAAATGTAAAAATATTCCCTTTCCATACACCAATCCATCTATCATTGTCCAGCTTTTTAACGGTCATCACATTAATTTCAATTTCTCGTGCGCCGCCCTTCGACTGGAGGGCATAATAAACGTCATAAGTTCCATCTCCTTCTTGCTTTTTCCCAATGATCACCAAAAAATATTTATTGGATAGCTTGGCCGTGAAACTTGCTGCTTTTGAAAGAATTTCATCAGAAGGCACATCCTTGCTTCTGTATTCTTCTCCATTTGCCGGGAAACCCCAAATAAAAGAAACAGCAAGAAAACAAAAAAACAAACCTAATGTAATTCCCTTTTTCATATTCCCCCCCTTGATTCTTGAATTTCAATTCCATATAGCAAATTTCCCAAAACAAAAACCCCCTTTACAGGGGCTTAGGGTTAGGTCTGGTTAATCTTGGTTAAGAGTTAAGAGCAAGACAGAAGAGAAACTACCTAAAAGCCAGGGTCCTGATGGCCCTGGCTTTTCAGTTTTTGATGGATTTCTTTCCTGCATCGGAGATAATTATTAAATCGTATTTGGGATCTGATCCAGAACGAGATTGTTTATGAGGCTTTAAGAGCAATTCTCTATAGTAAAGATTTTCAATAATTGAAGCAAAATCTTCATATGCAATTTTTAATGATAAATTTTTAATGACTTCCAAAGAACTTGCCGATCCATTTGGTTTATTTCTTAAATACCTCAAAATCTTTTTTTCCATGTTTTATATTACCACACTTCCCAAAACAAAAAAAGCCCCATTGCAGGGGCTTAAGCAGGGCAAAATAAAAGCCCAGGTTAAATGGCCTGGGCTTTCCATCGGGTGGGAATGGGGTACCCTTTCGATTACTGCTATCTTCCTTCAGTTTCTGCAAGCCCAAAAAGTTTTCGATATTCAAAACATATATTGAATCGAGATGCATGACTTCCTTCGGTAATCATCAACACCCAGAACATCCTGCTATTGCAGATAAGTAGGTGTTCTCTTTACCCAAATTTGTTCGTCGTTTCTTCAATCGAATCGATCAATTTAGGAGGAAAATTGAATTTAGCAGGAAAAATTTTGGGGGAAGGAGACTCATGAATATGGAGGAGAATATTTATTTACGCCCATCCGCTTGCTGTAAAGGGGGCCATGACGGCAATGGGTGGTGGGGGGAGTGAGATGTCTGACTCACTCCCTTGGATAAGTATTTTTTCTTCTCCCTCAGATCTTTACCTCTTTGCAAAGCTCGGAAAATGGGTGCAAATAGGGTGCGTTTCAGCGAAAATTTTTGGCTTCTGATCAGATTTGGCCTATTGTAATCATTATCCTTTTTTCATCCCGACGACTCCCGCCTTCGGCATCACCATTAAGAAAGGGCCGCAATTCTAAAGAGTTGCGGCTTTTCCATTATATTTTCCTAAACTTGGAAGACTTTGACGAAGCCCTGGACAGCCCTGTTTTTTTGCTTGACAGGCAACTTCCTTTTTTGTATTAATGGCTCAAAAGCGACTTCTTTTCACAGTCGGTGGTCCCCTCGTGTTCGTCACCTGGCCGATGAAGGGGGCCTTCACCCGCATAAGTTTGCTGCTTGTGCGGAATACGCCCGGCCAGCCCAAAAGCCCTTACATAAAATAATAATGAGGAGGCCAGCCTTGCCGGATTCTGCGGGGACCTCACAGGCATGCGCGGGAGTGGTGGGATTTTCGGCGGATTCTGCGTGGCGAACTGGAAAACCTTGACAAGGGAAAGGAGTCGATAAGCATGGCGTCTGTGACCGGCGGAGAAATTATTGCAGAGTACTTGATTCGGGAAAAGGTTCCCTATGTTTTCGGGCTCTGTGGCCATGGGAACGTCGGCCTCCTGGATGCCCTGTACGACCGGGCGGAGGCCATCAAGACCGTCTCCACCCGGCATGAGCAGACCGCAGGGCACATGGCCGACGCCTACTTCCGGGTGACCCATCGGCCCGTGGCCACCCTGACTTCCTGCGGGCCGGGCTCCTGCAACATCCCCATGGCTCTGGCCTGCGCCTTCATGGATTCGTCGGCGTTTCTGGCCATCACCGCCAATGTGCCCACCTCGCAGTTCAATCGGGCCCCTTTTCAGGAGACCTACCGTCACTTCCAGGCGGACTTTCCCTCGGTCATCAAGCCGTATGTGAAGCGAAGCTGGCAGCCGACCCGAGTAGACATGCTGCCTCTGGCCTTGCGCCAGGCCTTCAGCACCATGCTGGGGGGAAGGCCCGGGCCGGTCAACCTGGAC
>JAOUFX010000490.1 GCA_029857975.1 Deltaproteobacteria bacterium
AGCAGAAACGGCAGGGGCACCTTTGGAATTTCCCGACGACAGCGTGCCGCGGGTGCAGCATTATATTCTTTCTCGAAAATCCGCTTTGGCTTCGTTGAGGCTTCCCGATCCTGATCGCAGTGGCAGGTTTCCCCTATATATAGAAGCCTGTCGGGCAGTCGCCAATACCCTGCATGGACCTTCCTTATCGGGAACGATCACCGGGCCGTGGACCATCGCTGCCGGCCTGCGGGGTGCGCAGGAATTGCTTTACGATACGGTCGATGACCCCTCCTTTGTGGACGATTTAATGAAGTTTACCACCGAGGTTACAAAGATACTGGGCTCACGGGTCATCGCAACAGGTCTATCTTTGTCGATGGGGGAGGCTGCTTCTTCCTGCAGCCTGATCTCCCCGGCGATTTACCGACGGTTCATCAAGCCGCGTCATCAAGAAATCGTCCAATTTTTCCGAGAGAGAAAAGCGGGCTTATCCTTGCACGTCTGCGGTTACATTGACCCCATCATGGAAGACCTGGTTGATTTGGGCATCGTCGCCTTGAGTTTAGACAGCCCTTCATCTTTGAGAAGAATGGTGGAAGTTTCCCAAAAGAAGATTGTATTAATAGGAAACGTGGCCACGTCCCTTTTTGTCAATGGGACGGAGGAAGAGATAGAAGCTTCCGTGCAAGAATGCATCCGCATCGCTGCTTCCGGGGGAGCCTACATCGTTTCCTCCGGTTGCGAGCTTCCTTACAACGCCACGCGGGAAAGGGCTCAGTTCTTCATCAAAGCAGCGCGGGAATATGGGAAAGCCGAGAGGATTCTATCAGGATGAATGAAGAATAAATCCTTTTGAGGAAATCGCTCTGATGAATTATCTTGACACTTTTGCTTTGTTTTTTTAAATTGATTTAGTAAACGTGTGAGCCATTGGCCTTCTCATCAGGAAGACCATCCCTAAATCAGGAAAAGAGCCGCTGGCCGCAAAGCGGCAACGCTGATCGGAACGGATCTGAGGGATATGATTCGTAATGAGAAATTCCGCCAGGTGAAGGAATACCCGGTGTTGAAGAGCCTTCCGTTTCGTTTTTAATCTCAAAAAAATCGCACCTTGAGGAAAAATTTTTATGAACCACCTTCAGGAAGTGCATGAGGGAGTTTACCTGGTGGGGTCCCCAAATCTTACCGCCCCCGAGGATTGTTGTGTTTATCTTGTTGACTTAGGCGACCTGGTAATGATTGACGCCGGCGCAGGAAAAAGTGTATTCGCTCTGTTGGAGAATGTTGCGTCCCTCGGGTTGGGGCACCGACCCATTGCGGCGATCGTGGCCACGCACTGCCATGTTGATCATGTGGGGGGGATCCCCCTATTGCGGGAGCGCACCGGATGTCAGGTTATCGCCCATGAGCGAGATGCGATGGCCATGGAAATCGGAGATTCCCAAAAGACGGCAGCAGAATGGTATAATGTCATCTACCCGCCCACCCCTGTGGATTATAAATTGAGCGAGGTGCGGGAGGTGTTAAAATTTGAGAAAGGAGAAATTTTGTGCCTACATACTCCCGGTCATACTCCCGGATCGATTTCGATCATCCTGGATCATAACGGCAAGAGGGTACTTTTTGGACAGGATATTCATGGCCCTTTTGCGGATGCTTTCGGGTCTGACCTGGCAGCTTGGAGGAAGTCAATGGAAGTCCTTTTGGGATTGAAAGCGGACATCCTCTGTGAGGGTCATTTCGGAGTCTATCGGCCGGAAGAGGAAGTGGAGCGGTATATTCGTAATTATCTGCGTATGTACGGGGAGGATAAAAAATAAAAATAAATCGTCCTAAGAAGCAGGGCTTGAGAAAAAAACCATCCGGGATTGTTACCCTGATTACCGACTTCGGCCTGGTGGGTGAATACGCCGGAGCGGTAAAGGGGGCTATCTTGAAAGTCAATCCCCGCTGTCAAGTGGTGGACATTACCCATCAAATCACGGCGCAGGATGTGCTCCAAGCCTCTTTCGTCCTTAAAAATACCTATTCCTATTATCCGGTTGGAACGATCCATATGGTGATTGTAGACCCCGGAGTCGGCACTCAGCGCAAGCCGGTGGTTTTAAAAAAAGAAGGACATTTTTTTGTTGGGCCGGATAACGGGGTCTTTACTTTTGTCCTGTCGGGGGGAGAAAACGACGGCTATGAGATAACTCGGCAAAAAATATTTCTTTCCCCGCTTAGTCCAACTTTCCATGGGAGGGACATTTTTGCCCCCGCAGCTGGCCACCTGTCACTCGGAATGGACCCCAGGAGATTGGGACCGCGGATGGAGGAGTTTATACGGGTCAAGTGGCCTCGCCCCGAGGTTAAAGGGAGGCAAGTGGTGGGCCAGATTCTCTTCGCTGATGCCTTCGGTAATTTGATTACGAATATATCCCGTGGAGAATACGGATCCCAAATCGAAGATCGGCCTTGGCAAATCAAAGGAAAAGGCTGGCGCATCGATCGGCTCCAGGAAACTTACCATGATGTCCATCCCGGTCAGCCCCTGGCTCTCTTCGGGAGCGCGGGATTGCTGGAGATCGCCATCAATCGCGGCAACGCCCAATGGGCTCTGGGCCTAAAACCAGGAGACTTGATCTCCATAAACCGATTGTGAAAAACCTAAGACAGTTGTCTTTTGTGGCTATATTCCTTTTATTGATCCTTGGCTTTTTACTCCCAGGGAACGACTTCCCTCCCGTTGCGGCCAGCTGGACCCCTGACCAAGAATGGGAAAATGCGCTGGCTCTTTACAAGAAGAAAGAATACCTGCAAGCCCTACCCATCCTCCAGAGGCTGGAAGAAAATTATCCCAACCATTCTTTCCGGGCGGATGCGCTTTTTATTCAGGCCCAGGTACTACGGGGTCTGCATCGCTGGCCTGAAGCCGCTCAGGTTTTTGCCCGGGCGAGGGAGGTCCATGCCAAACTTGCGGATTACGCTCTCTATTACGAGGGAGAAGCTTGGCAAATGGCCAAGGAAGGTAAAAAGAGTTTAGAAGTTTGGCAACGCCTCATCGATCAATACCCGGCAAGCCTCGCGGTTCCGCCAGCCGAGTTGAAGATGGCGGAAATTTATTTACAGTTCGGTGAATATCTCCGGTGTGCGGAAATTAGCGAAAAGCTTTGGAAAAAAAAATCGCGGCAAGAGATTTCCGCTCAAGCATTGATTTTTTTAGGACAAGCTCAGGAAGGCCTCGGTCAATGGGCCCGCGCCATCGAAACCTACCAAGAGGTTTGGCTGCAATATCCTCTTCTTCCGTCGGCTACAAACGCCAAGAGCAAATGGGAGTCTTTAGCCCAAGAAAAAAAACTCCTCGTAAAAAAAATTACCCCCCCGGATCTCTTGCGCCGAGCCTTATATTTCTACCAGGCCCGCCTCTATGAAGTGGCGTTGAGTGAGATAGAACGGCTCGAAGGCTTTCCTCTCCCTACCTATCCGCAAAGCTACGCCGGTGAATTCTGGATCGATGAGCTCTACTTTCACCGGGGGATGTGCCTTTTCTTCCTGAAGCAATATTCGCCAGCCATCGAGGCCTTTCGTGTTGTGGTCCGCCATTCCCGGAATGAGGCGATGGCTGAAAGATCGCTTTTCTGGACTACCCGGGCACTTTTTCGTCTGGGGCGCAAAGAAGAAGCCCTCAATACCTTTTTCTTTTTTC
>JAOUFX010000011.1 GCA_029857975.1 Deltaproteobacteria bacterium
AGGAACTTTCTACCTATGGATCCCGGTGCCGGAAGGGACCACCTCCATTGATTTCACGACTGCCCTTTTTGAAAAAGCCGCGGTAGTCGTCGCGGCCGGTACGGCTTACGGCCGGCATGGAGAGGGATATGTCCGCATCTCCCTGACGGTTCCGGACAAGCGGCTGGAAGAAGCCATGGACAGGATTCAAAAAATATTTTAATTGTACAGGAATTTCCTTATTGGACAAAGATTCACCCTGTTAGATGTTTACTATCTAACAGGGTAAACACAGATTTTCAGGATATTAAATTCAAAAAATACATAAATTAATTATCTGCGTTTATCCGTGGAAATCTGTGTCCAAATTAATTTACTATTTACCGCTTTCACTCCGTGTTTTCTGCATTTTCTGCGGTGAAAAGATAAAAAATGTTAGTTTATGTGGGCATTGGATCAAACCTGGGGGATGCTCTGGACAATTGTCGCCGGGCCATCCAGGCTATTGCCGCCGATGGGAGAAATCAGTTGCTCCAATGTTCCCCGCTCTACCGGACCGAGCCGGTGGGCAAGAAAGATCAGGGCTGGTTCATCAACGGGGTGATAGCCGTCGAGACTTCTCTCAAGCCTCGTGAATTTCTGGATTTCCTGTTGGACATCGAGCGAAAAATGGGGCGAGAGCGGGTGGAGCGCTGGGGTCCCCGGGTGATTGACCTGGATATCCTTTTTTATGGTGCTGAGGTTTTAAACGAAGACGGGCTACAGATTCCCCATCCGCAGCTGCCCGAGCGCAAATTTGTGCTTATCCCCCTTCGGGATATCGCTCCTCATTTTGAACACCCCTTACTGGCCAAGACGATATCGCAAATTCTCTCGGAACTACCGGATGAGGAGAAAGTGCTGCCCATTTTAGAAAGAGGTCAAGGGCCGTGTCCCGTTTAATTATTTTTCTGATCATTCTGGCGGCGGTCTATTGGGCAATTAAGAGGGCCTTTTTCCCCGGGAAAGGAAGGGTCGGCAAAACCGACGAGGCAGGTGAAGAGCTGGTCCAGGACCCTTTTTGTCAATGTTATATCCCCAAGAGCCAATCTTATGCCATTTCCCTGCCAGGCAAGAAGCTTTTCTTTTGTAGCGAAGATTGTTGTAAAAAATATATGGCATCCAGAGCCTTCCCCAAATCCTGAAATATTTATTTATTGCATAATAATGGACGATAAGTTATCTTATAATTCATTAAATCCAAATTGAGCGATTCTTTTAAACCACAGAGAACACGGAGATTAATTTCGTAGTTAAAAAAACAAAATAAGCTCAATCTTTTCTCTGGGTTCTCATATAATCAATTCATCAGATAAAATGTTTCATTGTTTTCACTTAACGAGTGCACAGAGTAAAATAGCGAAAAAAAGTTTATTTCCTTGATTTATCTTAGCTTTCCTCTGTGCCCTCTGTGGTAAATTGCCTTTTTTAGGTTAAAGTTTTTTCCTGGAGTGGGTAAAGGGCGTGAAAAAGGTAAAAAGGAGTAGGCTTCTGAGAATAATCCCCAAGAAAATCATATTGATCATCATCGGAGGGTTAACTGCATGTTTCGTCGCTCCCTCTTTTTCTTCGGCCGACATCTACAAGTACGTGGATCCGAATGGCGTAGTCCATTTCACCAATGCGCCCACACACGGAAAGTTTAAACTAACGCTGAGGGAAGAAGAACCCGTACAATTTCGTCTTGGACCTACTTTTGAAAAATATGACCTGGCGATCTGGAAGTCTGCGGAAAAATACAAGGTGGATTACGCCCTGATCAAGGCGGTCATCAAGGCGGAGTCCAATTTTGATCCCAAGGCAATTTCTCGAGTGGGGGCCAAAGGATTGATGCAGCTCATGCCGAAAACCGCCTATGCTTTTCAGGTAAGGGATTCTTTTCATCCCGAGAATAACATTGAGGGCGGAGTCCGCTACCTGCGGTACCTTTTGAACCTTTTCGATGGAAATTTATACTCGGTTTTGGCGGCTTACAACGCTGGAGAGAAGGCTGTCTTCCAATATAACGGTGTCCCCCCTTATCGGGAGACCCGAACTTTTGTCCAACGGGTATTGCATTATTTCCAGCAGTACAACCGGGAACCGAGACCAGATTTTTCTGCCCAAATCACCAACTAAAATTCAGTTATTATAACCATGGAAAGAACCATCGAGGCCGTGGCCAAAGAGCAGAATCAGGCGACCCTGTGGAACACTCCCAATGTTCTCTCCTTTTTTCGCTTGGCGGCCATTCCTTTTGTGGTGGGATTTCTTTTCTTCCCCGGCCCTTTGCCGAGCTTCCTGGCTGCTCTTTTTTTCACCGTTGCTTCATTGACCGACCTTTTGGATGGATATATCGCCCGGCAGCAAAAAAGTGAGACGGCTGTGGGTAAGTTATTGGACCCGATGGCCGACAAACTTTTAATTAACTCGGCATTGATCATGTTGATTTCTTTGGGCCGTATCCCGGCCTGGATGGTGGTTCTGATCGTGGGGCGAGAAGTGGCGGTTACAGGGCTCAGGGGAATTGCTTCTACCCAGGGTCTGGTCATCGCCGCCAGCAACTGGGGAAAAGCCAAAATGGTCTTTCAGTCCCTCGCTTTAATCGGGCTGATACTGCACTATAGATATCTTAGGATCGATTTCCATTTCCTCGGCATACTCCTCCTCTGGATTGCCCTGGTTATCACCCTTTGGTCTGGCATTGATTACTTTATTAAATTTTACCGGGAACATCAAAAAAAACCAATAGCCAATAGGTAAAGACACAAGGCCAAAAGCTTTTATGCACAATCACCCGTGGCCTATCGTCTATGACCTATAGCCAGTTTTTAACCGTTTTATTCTTGACAAAGCCGGGGGGCATTTTTTAAAATAGCATTAAATCTTAAAAAGATTGAGCGGGAATAACTCAGCGGTAGAGTGCAACCTTGCCAAGGTTGAAGTCGCGGGTTCAAATCCCGTTTCCCGCTCCAATTTCATTATATAAGAAATTCCTTTTGGGACAAGGACTTACCCTGTTAGATGGTTACTATCTAACAGGGTAAACACGGAAAGTCGCTTAGCGCTATGCGCATAGCGTTTTTTTTAATCTCCGGTTATCGGCGTAAATCTGTGTCCTATTAAATTTGACGGCGGCATAGCCAAGTGGTAAGGCAGCGGTCTGCAAAACCGCGTATCCCCGGTTCAAATCCGGGTGCCGCCTCCAACTCCAAGATGAGGATGGTTGTAAAAACGCCATCCTTTTTTTTGAGTTTTTAAAGCCTATTCATCTCCTTCGGGTTCAGGCAGGATCTTCCCCAGGTTGATTCGTTTTAAAAAGCGGTCATTCTTCTGTCGGGTTCTGATCACATCTTTAAGGAGTTTTTTCATGCGGGGTTCGGGGAAGAGGGCGTCGAGATCTTTCTCTGCTTTAGGAAAAAGCTTGTTCAGGATGATGGGGTCCTCGGGTGGGGGTGTTTGTTCAACAGAGGGGATTTGTGGCTCTTCGGCTTTGGGGATTGTCTCTGGTGTATCCATGGCCTGTTCGGTTTTTTGATGCTTTTTATTTTTATAAATAAAGATACCAAAAAAACCATCTTTTTCCAAGAAAAATTTATTCCAGTAAAAATGCCTTGAAAAAAATCACCATAACAATATAATAAGGGAAAACATATGCCTGGGCCTGGGTGGCGGAAGTGGTAGACGCAAGGGACTTAAAATCCCTCGGTGCTTAGCGCCGTACCGGTTCGATTCCGGTCCCAGGCACCAAGCAAAATCAAAAGGTTATTTTCAACATAAATTTTTAATTATTTTATTACAATTCTCTTTTTTTCTATTCTCTCCCCACGCTCTCCCCATTTTTTGGTGCCTTACTCCATTGTAACCAGAACCCCCATCCTTTCCAGTTTGAATCTTTGGCCAGCCGCTGCTTCCTTCCACCTTCCTCCGCCCCCCCATCCGCTTTCACTCCCACATCTTGACCACCATCTTAGCCGGTATCTTGATCTCCGCCCCCAGTGGTCGGATTGCGTCCGAGATGCAAGTTGGGTTTCGTTAGGAGAAATTTTTCAATACCAGGAAGGAATAAAGGAGGATTCTTATTTTGGGGGGTGGGCAGTAGCTTCGGTGTAGCAAGGACTGTTGATGCCGTCTTGTGGAAAAACTCGGATTTTTTTCATGAGGCCAAACAACGCTATGAAGAATTATTACAACTGGGAGATTAGTTGCTTCCTCTTATGGTAGATTCGGAGATCAATAGCTGGCGTTTTCTTGTCAGGTCCCGGATGGTTTCATTTATGGCTTTTGCTCGCCTATCCAGCTCATCGAATTTTGCGTCCTTTCCCCTAATTTCTGAGTCTCCCTGGCAGGGTTGGAGGCGGAGGACAGCTTGATCCTTCTTTATCTCGGCCAGTTCCTTTTGCAGATCCCGTATTTGGTTTTCGAGTTCCTTACTCAAAAATTCCGGGGACACCTTACTTGTTTTTTTTTGATAAGGGTTGCGGCGGTGTTTGCCTTCAATAAAGGGGAGGGAGGTTTTTGGCCTCAAAGACTTTTGACCCCGATTCCCCCTGCGAAACCTTCCGCGTCCGTCTTGTCCTGCAAGACTGGGATAAAAAGCGAGGTAAATGAAAGGGGATGGCCTTCCATGAGAAAAGAGTTTTTGAATGATAAAGACCCATCCCATGAATCTCAGCGCAAATTCCGGGGGCACAGTACTGATTTCTTTTAATCCATCAAAGTTGGAAACATGAAAGCATGAAATAGTCTTGAGATGAGCAAAAAATTGGATTATACTGGTTCCATCAGTTCCGGAAGGATTTTTCCTTTAAAATCCATAAGCCCAAAGAGTTATGAAAAAAAATCCACACCTTCCAATTGACCGCAAAAAAATTGGTGCTTTTTGCCAGAAACACCATATCCGCAAACTGGCCTTTTTTGGGTCTGCTTTGCGTGATGACTTTCAACCGGAAAGCGATGTGGACGTGTTGGTAGAATTTGTTCCGGGCACGACAGTGGTTTTTTTTAAGTTATACGACTTGGAGGAGGAACTATCCCGAATTCTGGGCGGCCGGAAAGTGGATATGAACACGCCCAAATCCCTGAGCAAGTATTTCCGGGACAAAGTTCTTGCGGAAGCGGAAGTGCAATATGTCCATGCCTGATCCACTCGTTCGTTTCCGCCATATGCTGGACTACGCCCGCGAAGCCGTTCAAATGGCCGGGGAAAGAACTTCTGTAGAAATAGAAAAGAACCGGCAATTGGGTCTGGCCCTAATTCATCTAAAAATGACCTGCCGCCGCTCGTAGAAGCGCTTGCCAATATCCTAAAGAAAAAAAAGCAGTGATTTTTCAGCAAATGGGAGGGGAGTAAAGGGAGAATAACCTTCCACTGGAGTGCAGGAATAAATTTGGATTAAAATGCCGCTAATTTAGACGATCGGAACTTTCTGCAGCAAAATGCCATGGTGAATGTAGCACTCATTAAGCGGAGGGAGAAAAAGGGATGAACGTGAAAGAGTCTATAGAAAAGCGGAAAAGTATCCGGGCATTCCAGAAGACTGCCATTCCGAAAGAAGTCTTGGAGGAAATATTGCGGGTGGCCCTGAGATCGCCTTCCTGGGGGAACACACAGCCAAGTAAAATCACTGTCGTAGGAGGGGAGGTGCTACAAGCCATGATCCGGGATTTTCTGCAGAAGGCATCCTGCGGCGAACCCTCACAAACAGACCTCGCCTTCCCCAAAGACTGGCCTGAAGAACAAGGGCGATATTACCGGGAAAATGGGAAAAAGCTTTTTGCATTTCTAAATATTAGCCGAGATGATAAAGATAAGAGGAACGCCCACTTTTTAAACATGTTCCGCTTTTGCGGAGCACCCCAAGCGATCTATATTCACATGGACAGAAAATTAGGACCCTATTCGATTTTTGATGCCGGTCTTCTTGCTGAAAATATCGCCCTGCTTGCCACCGAAAAAGGTCTGGGCACTTGCTTTCTGGCTGTGTCTATCAACTATCTAAACGTCGTCCGGTGGTATACCGGCATCCCCGAATCAGACCAGATTCTCATTGGCATGGCTATTGGTTACCCAGATGAGGGGGCGATGATTAACGAATTCTGTAGCGAACGGCAACCCTTGGAGAACGCCGTTCGATGGGTAGGGTAATTATCTATTCTATGAAGCACAAAAGATGAAATGCCTGAAATGCCAGCCGAAAAATCCGAAAAGCAAGGAAATTTGTACATATTACATTGTCGATCGCTGATCTATTGTGTGAGACACTTTGGTTAAAAGGCCCAGATACCTGATTGTGACTTTTTCGGGAACACAAAAGGCTTCAATATACGAATAATAGACGCAATAAAGCATCACGAGGAACGGATTCAGATTTTGGCACGTTAGCAAAACTGCGGTCTTGTGAGTTCCCCCCCCAAGATATTGTACTTCGCCAGACCCCAGTGTTATAAAATTGACACATAGACAAAGTCCTAAAATCCGCTTGACAGAATTTGCAGTCCTGCTACCATTCGAATTGTAGAATTACCTCGTTAACAAAAAACCTCCCAACCCAACCCCTAACCTTCTGGAGTGGCGCATGAAAAGGAGTTTCCGGAAGGTGCCAATATCAAGCCTTCAGGGAATTTTTATCTTCTCCTGGAGGCTTCTTTATTTTTAGGGGTTTGTACTGTCTTATACAGTCTGTATAAACCCGAGGCCCTTGACTTGGTGATGAGAAGGACGAGTCCTAAGTAAACTCAGACGTAAAAGCTCGCTGGGTTTTTCCGGGAAAGGGGAGAATCCGGGTTGGTTTATCAAAGGAGACATATAATCAAGGATATAGGCAAACGTTAGAAAGTTTGTGAATAAATAAGACGAGGGAAGAGTGGCCCTTCCCGTACAGCGAAAGATGATAATGACCAATAAGCAGCTTTTGAACCATCTTTTCGAAACCCAGCAGATAGATCTGAAGCTCTCCCCATTCTTTGATAAATCGCCCGACCCTTTGTCGAAGGATTTTGATTTCGGTCGCATTGAGGGTATGATGCTTGGCTTGGCTATTGGGGATGCCCTTGGAAATACGACTGAAGGCATGCTTCCCAGAGATCGCAGGAGAGGATACGGGGAGATCCGAGATTACCTTCCAAAGCGCTATGTAAATCTTCCTCTTGGCTTTCCATCCGATGATACCCAGCTCGCCTTCTGGACCCTGGAACAGATGATTTCCGACGAAGGATTTAATCCGGGAAATGTAGCTTCCAGATATTGCCGTGGCAGAATATTCGGTATCGGCTCCACCGTGAGGACCTTCATCGCCAATTTCAAATCAGGCCTTCCATGGTACCAGTGCGGCCCGAAATCATCCGGAAATGGCGCCCTGATGCGTATTGCTCCCATGCTCATCCCCCATTTGAGAACAGGTACCCATGATCTTTGGGCGGATACCGCTCTTTCGGCGATGATCACCCACAATGATTCGGGATCAATATCCTCCTGTCTTTCCTTTGTCCATATGCTCTGGAACTTACTCCAGATGGATGGTTCCCCCAGGCCTGAATGGTGGCTTGAGTCCTTTATAGAGACCAGCAGGGGCCTCGAATCGGATGAGAGTTATCAGCCCAGGGAAGGTAGTTTTGCAGATTACCGAGGACCGATCTGGAAGTTCCTTCTGGAGAAAGTTTCTGCAGTACGCCGGGATGGGCTGTCGGTCATGGAGGCCTGCAGTAAGTGGTATTCAGGAGCCTTCCTCCTGGAAACTGTGCCGAGCGTCGTTTATATTTTGATGTGCCATGGCCATAACTTTGAGGAAGCAGTCATACGGGCAGTGAATGATACAAAAGATAATGATACAATTGCCGCCATCGTTGGGGCGGCGGTGGGGGCCATGCACGGGAAGAAGGCTATCCCGACTCGATGGTTATCCGGCTTATCCGGCCGGACTGGTGAAAGAGACGATGGCCGGATATTCAGTTTAATTGAAAAGGCCAAAAAACTTTGGTGGGATGAAAAACGGTCAAAGACGAGATGAAAAAGGATCGATTTTTAGATTATTGAATGGCTGACAAAGAAAAATTAGGAAGGATCATTGACCTTATCTACTGCTCGGGATACTGCAAAAATTTTCAGATTATTGGAAAAAGGGTCGCTGGGGTAAAGGAAAAAGCCATAGCGATTAGGATCGTAATCCCAAACGAATCCACAAAGCACTTCCTGATCCTTAAACGTCACCTCCACTTTCCGTCCAGTTATTGGCGTTCCATCGGGAAATGTTTTCTGCTCTCTGTATAATCGATTGCCCATAAAATCCCGAACAAAAAAAATGGCCTTCAAATCTTTGACCTGGACCTCTATAGGGTCATGGGCAACGGTATCAACCAGAGTGACATAAAAAGTTGGCTTGTCGGGGGAAAAATCATGGGTATATCCCCTGATAATTCCGCCGTCGGTATAGCGAATGATGATTTTGGCAGGTTCCAATTTTTTAACAATGACCTAGCGAAAGAGTAACGATTCAAGATAATTATCGTCAAAGCGAAAAAAAACTTAAACCCCGGCAAAAGGGCCCCGGGATCCTACCTTTTGCCTCCTGTATACAGACCTTCCGGGTCGTCAAGTCAGAGCAACACATGAATTCGGAACACGGATACTCTCAGGCCAGGTAACGAAGGCTCCTATAAATCATTGGATTGGTATTGATATTATTTTAAGGTTGCCAGCAGGGCAAGAGGAAAAGACGGGGTTCCACCCTCATTCAACCGTTTCCCTTCTATCTCTCCAAGTTGAATTATTTACGGAAATCAATCATTGATAGGTCTTGAAAAATAGTGTAGATTTTAAATGACGATCAACAGTGATGATTATCTGAAATATGGTCGCGTCTTTCCAAGATGATTTTGTTCCAGGAAAAAAAGGAATAGGGAGGAGGCCTAATTCACAAGAATGGGAGGATGACATGGAGACAGAGCACCTTGAAAAACGGTTTGGAGTTTTGGCTGTGGAAAAGGGATTTGTCACGGCAGATCAGGTCATTGAAGCATTGAAGATTCAGGTGATGGAGGATATAGAAAAGGGTCAACACAGACTTATCGGCCGAATCCTATTAGAACAGGGGCTGATTACCCTCTCCCAGATTGATGATTTGTTAGACTCCTTAGGGAAAAATCTGCCTTTATTTAAAGAACAGTGAAAAGGACATCCAATGAAAATCCCGTTTTCAATTTTTTTCTGGATTCCCGCTGGCGCGGGAATGACATGCGTTTTGGTGATTACTGACGCTGCGTATAGAATGGAGGGTACATAATTGATTGAAGTGAGATGGCATGCCAGAGGCGGACAAGGGGGGTTTACGGCAGCAAGATTGCTGGGAATTGCAGCTTCGGTATTTGGTGACAATTATGCTCAAGCTTTCCCGTCGTTTGGTCCTGAACGGAGAGGGGCACCGGTACTCGGATTCACCAGGACTGATAACAAGCCCATAACTGACCACAGCCAGGTGTACACGTGTGACTATGTAGTGGTTCTTGATGAAACTCTTATGGAAACCGTGGAGGTGACCAAAGGTTTAAAGGATGGAGGCAAAATACTTATCAATACAAAGTTGAGCCCTGATGCTTTTAAATTTAATGGAAACTTCCATGTGATCACCATCGATGCAACAAAGATTGCCATGGAAGAGTTAGGCGGTCCAATTACGAACACAGCGATGCTGGGAGCATTTGCGGCAGTGAATGATGCTATAGATATCGATTCAATTTTAAAAGCGATTGATAAGGGAATGCCTGAAAGTTTACGTAAGAAAAATAAAAAAGCGGTTGAACATGCCTATAAGGCAATTCGGGAGGTGAAGTAAATGGCCAAACCGCAGATCGTGAAATTCAAATTTCCGGGGTCCTTAGAAGAAATGCCGCTTGGGCCCAGCGCCGCGGCAGGTATATTGACTGAACCCAATGCGGGCTGGAGAGTGCAAAAACCCGTTGTTGATCATAAAAAATGCAGCCATTGCCTGTTATGCTGGGTTTTATGCCCTGAGGGTGTGATCGGTAAAGAGAACGAGAACCTCGAAATCGATATGAATTATTGCAAGGGGTGTGGATTGTGCGCCCAGGAGTGCCCCAAAGATGCAATCACGATGGTTCGGGAGGGCGAAGCGGATGATCAATAAACCGAAGAGTTCCAATTTAGATTTTTTAAACGGAGATGAAGCCGTGGCTTATGGCGCCAAGTTGTGCAGGCCTCATGTGATCGCCGTCTATCCCATTACCCCCCAGACGATCGTCGTGGAGCGGCTATCAGAATTTATCGCCAATAAATTGATGGACTGTGAGTACGTATACGTGGAAAGTGAGCACAGCGCCATGTGCGCAGCCATGGGCGCATCTTTGGTTGGTGCGCGGGCGTTCACCGCCACCTCTTCCCAAGGTCTGGCGTATATGCATGAGATGCTTCATTATGTAAGCGGCAGTAGGTTTCCCATCGTAATGATGAATGCCAATCGGACATTGGCGGCACCGTGGAATATATTTGGCGACCAGAGAGATTCTCTGGCCCAGAGGGACACAGGATGGATTCAGGTTTATGTTGAAAATGGGCAAGAAGCCTTGGATATGATCATTCAGGCCTACGCCATAGCCGAAAATGACCGGGTATATACCCCCGTAATGGTTAACTTAGATGGATTTGTAAATACGCATACGTATGAGCTGGTAGACGTACCCGCCCAGCACGAGGTAGACGAATTCCTGCCTCCCTTTAGATCCAAAAACGCCATCGATTTTAACCATCCGCGAAGCTTTTGCATGACGGCATCGACGGAATGGAATACTGAGTTCAGGTACCAGCAGCAACAGGCCATGAATCATGCCCAGGAGGTGATAGAAGAAGTTGATCAAAAGTTTGGAGATAAATTTGGCAGATATTATGGCGGCCTGGTAGAGGAGGTTAGATGTGAAGATGCCGAGGTCGTACTTGTCGGCATGGGCAGTGTCATAGGCACTTCCAGAATCGTCGTGGATAAATTGAGGGATATGAGTTTAAAAGTGGGTCTGGTGAAACTCAGATTTTATAGGCCTTTTCCTGCGGAATGCTTTAAAGGTTTAAGCCCAAGGGTGAAAGCGATTGGAATCATAGACCGCGATATATCATTTGGATATGAGGGAGCTGCGGCCTCTGATATAAAAGCTGCTTTGAGCAGTTCCGGTGTGGGTCCGAAAGTTATCAACTTTATTGCCGGCATAGCCGGGAGGGATATAACCAAGGAAAACATCGAAGAAATGTATTACAAACTTTTTAATCTCACGCAAGGTAAGGACGAGCAAGAATTACAATTTATAGGATTGAGGTGGTAACAATGGTTAAAGTAAAAAACCTCACGGATAAGGAGTATCTATATGGCCACAAGGCTTGCCCGGGATGTGGTCTAGGTACAATCGGCCGGCTCGCCTTGAAAATTTTGGGTGAAAGGACAATTGTTGCCCTTCCGGCAAGCTGTATGTCTACAGTGACGACTCAGTATCCGCAGATGAATTATGCCGTGCCATCGCTTACCATGGCTTTTGCCGGGACAGGAGCCGTATTGACAGGTATGTCCGCAGGCCTAAAAGCCCAGGGCGTTACCGATGTTCATGTTTTAGGGTTGGCCGGTGACGGCGGCACTGCCGATATCGGTTTGCAGGCCCTTTCAGGAGCTGTTGAACGCGGGGATGATTTTATCTATATTTGTTACGACAATGAAGCGTATATGAATACGGGAGTACAGAGGAGCAGTCTGACTCCGATCGGCGCCAACACGACCAATTCTCCTGCAGGTACGGCATCCTACGGTGAGAAAAAACCCAAGAAGAATTTGTTTGAGATCATGATTGCCCACAGAATACCTTATGCCGCGACAGCCAGTTCGGCTTATCCTTATGATTTCATGAACAAGATGGAAAAAACGAAGAGGATCAGAGGGCCTAAGTTCATCCATATTATGTGCCCATGCCCTACGGGATGGGGTTTTGCGTCCGACCTTGCTGTAAAGATTGGAAAACTTGCGGTTGAAACCGGCATGTGGTATTTGGCTGAATATGAAAATGGGAAAGTTAAAATGAATGTTATGCCCAAAACAATAAAACCGGTCGAGGAATATCTTATGAAGCAAAGAAGGTTCAAGCATTTAACTGCGGAAAACATCAAACTCATTCAAGAACACCGGGATAGCGAATGGAGGCTCATCAGGGAGAGATGGCTTTCGTTTACAGCGGGTTCCCGGAAAGATACTGGGTAATTGCTTCTCGGGCTGTTACCACGGAATCCCGCGTAGGAATGCCGGCAATATCTAAAACCTGGGAAGCATGCTGCTTCGCCCCTCGCAGGCCACCCGTCCCCAAGTTTATACCCATAAGTCGCATCCGCAACGCTTCGGCAAAACCTTCCCCCGGCCCTTGACTGGAACCACTGTAATTTATGGCCATGCGAAACCGATCCCAGAGTCCCCGATCGCTTCCAGTATGGGAATCGTTGTGCACCGCGTTGCGACCGTTTCTGGTGAGCTCTTCCCAATAAGCTACTTCCTGCTCATATTGTTCCTGTCCGGAATCACCGAAATCCGACGGTTGTCGTTCGCACCATTGGAATATGTGGCCATATTCATGATAGATTGTGGAGGCCACCAGGCTCGTGTCCGAGAAAGAATTTTCTATCTGTTCGCAGGATGGATTGAGGGCTCGAATATCTTGATTATGATGGCACCAGGGTCTATTCAACGCCGCAAAGGCTACACAGATGCCGTTGCGATGCTCCTGGGGCACCTGACTATCTTCATGACAGCGGGGCCAATTCGCACCCCCCGTTCCTACTCCGGTCAAACCTGGCGCCTGGCCGACCCGAAAGTCCAGATATACAGATCGAATCGGCATGGCCCGCATAAACTCAACCGGAAAGATCATGAGAGTACGGATCATGAAACTCCTCCAGATCGGGGATAGATTATAAACGTTGAAAGTCCAACGCGTATCCGTGCGACTGGAATCAAATTCCAACTCTCGCCGCCCATCATCAAGTCGCCTCAGGTGGCCAAGAGGCAGGTTTAAGCTTGTCATCGGGCCCCAAGTCGCAGAGTCGTCAGGATTAATTTCACGACTCCCCCTGAATCTTTCCCAGGAATCACGGATATCGCTTAAGGTGAGCTCGCGCAGTCGCTGTTGGGCGTTGCCTTGATCCGGTCGAAAGATTGCCAGATATATGGAATGGTCTGAATCCCGGCGCTGGGCAACAGTGTACCGCGGCCAATTCTGCATATCATCGGGATCAGGGCAGGAAAGAACAGCCGGTTGGGCATCTTGGCCGGAGCCTGGGTCCGTGCGAGGCACATCAAGGGGGTAGCAAACCTGCTCGCACACCAATAGCGAGGCATCGGCCAAATCGTCGCTATGACAAACTTCTGTTTCAGAACAACTATCAATTAAATAGCCTTCGGTGCCCGTGCAACACTGCCCGCAACTCATAATCGATTTAAAACCTCAACTCCCTATAAAATTGGCGTTCTGGAGCCAGGCTACTTAGTGTTTATGGCTGGCCATAAGGGTAGACCGCATCGCCTCGTCGATCTGGCCAGTTTTGGACAGCCCCTGGGTCTCCTGAAAGGCCTCAATGCCGTGGCGTAAGTCGCTATTCAGCTCTTCCCCCCCTGCACCGGCAGAGTATCCCAAATTATTGAGGCGGCTCCGGATCCCGCTATTATACTCGGCAGGATTTAAGTGGCCGATGCGAATTTTAAAATCCCGGTTGCGAATTGTTAAAACTCCCGCCATGGCTTGAGGTGGAATAGGCTCTCTTAAGCGCCCCTCCTCGTCAGTTGTACCTTCGCGTATTTGACCCTCCACCCGTAAGACAAACCGTTCATTGGCCAAAGGATCGCCATTGTCTTTGCGCAGTTGAAGCTGCAGGTAGACTGGCATTCCTTTGCGTCGAAATCGATGCCGGCTGCCGGTTCCCCCCTGTTCCTCCTTAAGCCGTAACTCTGGTATCGTTACCTGATCGCCGGGGTAGAGAATATTGTGATTTCTACGGTTTTCTTTGAGTTGGGCATTCGCAGGGTCATTCCACAGTGTTTCGGGAATGAAGCCGTGTTTGATGGATATATTGGTAATGCATTCGCCCTGTCGGACTCTATAAACGGTTGGCATTTGGACCCTCCAGCGTTTATCGTCAAGGATCCTGAATTTAAAAATAAAGATTTTTGAATTCCTAAAGTCGGAATCCATCTGTATTGGAAATATATACCTCAAAATAAAGTGGTACGTCAATAAAATCCTGCGCAGATGTAGGATAGATCTTGCATTTTGATATATTCAACTTTTGGGCGCTTCCTATACAATAACATCGAGGACATGGTGCCAAAATTGACTCCACCTGGCCCCCGGTTAATTTGCTTGAAAACTGGTTATATCGATGATATACAGAATTTATGGGATATGGAGGGATTAGCGTGCCCGTTCGCTACCGGTTCCAGGCACTGACATTAAAGAGTCCTTACGGCCTGGTTTAATTGTCTGAGGTCGAGGAAGTCTTCCCAGCGCCAAAGATAAATGACACTTACTTAGGATATCAGCAGCGAGCAGATTCAGGAGAATTTCAATCTATTCCAGCCTTGCCAAGCTAGGCTAAAATCCTGCCTTGACATAAAATTTATATTTAGTGGCAATTTAGGCGGACAGGGGGTCCCCTGACTATAATCAAAGGGGAACCTTACAGAGGGGCCTCCGAGGGGTTCTTGGCATTACGAGAAAAGGAGAGGAGGAAGTCGGAGAAGATGAAATCATATCAAATTGTGGTTTTACCCGGAGATGGCATAGGGCCCGAAATCGTCGAGGCCATGGTAGAGGTCCTCGACAAGGTCCAAAACTTGGCTGGCGACTTTCGTTTAGGATATGCTTTTCACCAAGCCGGCGCGACTTACTACCTTAAGAACGGAAAAAATATGTCTGCGGAAACATTCGAGGCTATCCGCCAGTCCGATGCCACCATAAAAGGACCGGTGGGATTACCCGAAGTGCGCCTGCCGGATGGTACCGAAGCCGGAACGCTGGGAGGCGTGCTGCGCAATGGGTTCGACCTCTATGCCAATATACGCCCGATCAAACTATTTCCCAAAGTGCCCACGCCGCTCAAAGACAAATCTCCCGGGAGCATCGACTACATCATTGTCAGAGAAAACACGGAGGGCCTTTATGCTTCCCGCGGGCGAGGGCTCCTCACCGAACAGGCCGCCACCGACACCTTGCTACTTACCCGCAAAGGATGCGAGAGGATCTGTCGCTTCGCCTTTGATATGGCTTTGCGCAAGACAAAGGGGGCCCCCCAAGACGGCCGGAGAAGGGTCACTTTGGTGGAAAAAAGCAACGTCCTGAGAAGCTTTCACTTCTTCCGGCAGGTGTTTTTCCAGGTGGCCAAGGAAACACCGGAGGTGGAAATCGAAACCCTCTATGTCGATGCTGCCGCGGCGGCTTTGGTTAGTAAGCCCCAACATTTCCAGGTGATAGTCACGGAGAATATGTTCGGGGACAT
>JAOUFX010000492.1 GCA_029857975.1 Deltaproteobacteria bacterium
CTGGCAGACAGTTTTGGGGATCGCCATAAGCGAAAGTTCCACCTCCAAGTCATGGGTTGGAACCAGATTCGATAATCAAGAATTACGAGTTGAATGTGAGGCCAACGTACTCTTCAGCGGCTGCCGCTTTTTGTGGTTCGCTGGAAGAGTTTGCTATCGGGCACTTACTTTGACCCATAAAGATAATTCATTTCTTTACTTGCATACCAAACAGAAATCGTAAGGCCTTAACCCGTTTGATAAGGAGATCATACATGGCAATAATCACGATAAATGAGCATACGCTAAGAGTAAAGAATTTCACCATAACACTCGTTTCCCAATGGACAATATAGAATCCAATCACTACGATTATGGTTTGATGGAGTATGTAAAACGGCAATACAGCTTCCCTGGCATATTTCAATATCTTATTATTAAAGGTGAGAAATCTACTCCCAAACCCAAGGAAGGCCACAAGCCAAAACCATGAATTGAAGGAACGGGAAAGAACTTTCAAAGTATATTCAACAAAATCTCCAAGTGGAGTTAGATCAATATGGAAAAAGAACATCAAACTAGTGGTCGAGAGCCCCAGAGCCAAGGAAATAAACCGGGACCTTTCCAATGCTTCTCTGTATTTTAAATCAAATGCTATCAGGAAGCCCGTCACAAAAACAACGAGGTACGAAAAAGGGCTCCATCCTCCAAACCCTCTCATACCTACACCTTCTGGTTGTAGGTTGACCAGCCATTCCACAAAAAAGAGGGGGATGCCAAAAATGAAGATTGCTCCGTTCTTCGCGAAAAATGTGGCTGCCCCTGAAATTAGTTCTTGAAGCCTTACTTTTTTAAGAAAGATAAAGAGTGGAAAAGTCAGCAAAGTAAAAACAAATAGCATTTCCAGATACCATAGATGAAAGCCCATCCAGGCAAAATTGCCCCCAAAGCCATAAAATCCTTTAAAATAGTGGGGATAGAATTCAATAAAAGTGCCGTCAAATTGAGCATGACTATAACGTTCAATCCAGACTTGTACCGGAATGAGCAATACGAAAGTGCCAAATATTAGAGGAATGACCAGTCGTTGGAATCTGTTGCCAATATATCGACCGCTTGTCCGAGACTTCAGCGAGTAGTAGGAACTTATACCTGAAAGTATAAAGAATAGAGGCATTATCCATTGGGCCACAATTGCAACAAAAAGGGTCATGCCTTCATCTAATTGATTGTTCTTCACATGCCAATCTTCAAAATTGAAGAACCTGGCACAATGAAAGAAAAATATAATCAGCATTGCCAGCACAGTGAGCCAATCATTATCATAATGTCTTGCTGATTTGCCGAGCCCTAACGAGTGTGGCCTTTCCATAAGTTTTCTTTCACATGTTTATCTTTTCGCTTGGGATTACAGAATCCTTCCACACTTCACGCAAAAAGAGGCTACCCTTTGCTCGGTAACCTACGTAATATGCGTATATCTAAAACCACCATTCTATCGATTATAGCTTGAAGAAAGCTACACCTTTTGAAAAGCTATGTCAAATCTCAGTTTCCTTAAAAAACCCCACCTTTCTTTCAAGAATAGGGTTCAAAATCTCTTTACCATACCTTCACTCCGAGCAAGGGAATTGGAGAGTTAATTTCAGGGGAATGATACCAGAGCCGATAAGATTATCAATGGCAAAGGATAAGTTCTACCGGAATAGTCCCACTAAATCCAATTTGTTGTATAATATCAATTTAAAACAAAAACGATTCCCTTTGGGACAGGGGGTGGATTATTGCCCATGTGTGCTCATTGAGGTCGGGATCAGAAAACGGAAAGGATATTAACGGCTAAAGAATCCATTATGAAAGTAAAAAGAACGAAACCACTTAAGGCTGACTTGCATCTTCACACAGCGGAAGATCCCCTCGATGACGTTCGGTATACGGCCAAAGAGCTTATCTCAAAAGCCGCCGCCGAGGGTTTTGATGTTATTTCCATCACCAATCATCACCGGATGACCTTTAATGAGGACCTTTTTTCTCACGCCCAGGAAAAGGGTATTCTCCTCATTCCTGGGGTTGAATTGACCATCCAGAGACGTCACGTCCTCGTTTTGAATCCCCCACCCCATAAAAAGTGCTCAGATTTTCCTTCCCTTTCAAAACTGCGACGGCCGGAAACCTTGATCATCGCTCCCCACCCCTATTATCCAGGAACGTATTCTTTAAATGGATACCTTTTGGAGCACATAGGACTCTTCGATGCGCTCGAATATTGCCATTTTTATTCCCAAATGATCAACTTTAATCTCAGAGCCGTAGAAGTATCTTATTCCTTTGGGCTCCCATTAATCGGAAACTCGGATGCTCATTTCTTCTCTCAACTGGGATCCACCTATTCCCTAATTGATGCGGAAAAGAATCTTGAATCGGTATTTGCGGCCATCCGGAAGAATAAAGTTAAAATAGTAACTCGCCCCCTTAAGCATTTAGAGATGGGATCGATTGTCAACAGATTCTTTAGAATGAAGCTTCGAGCAACCCTGAGTAAAAACCGACCCAGTAAAATCTTTGGTTCGGAAAGCTGGGAGGATATTACAGAAAAAATTCCCCTGGTTAAAACGAAACAAAGAATAAAGCGAAGTATATATAACGCTATGGAGAAATTCTAAAACAGGGAGGTATCTTGGCAAAATCAGCGATGTTGAGGCTATGAGGTACATTGAGAACTTGTACGGCTGAAGGATCCGGTAGGTTGAATCCCCAATGCTTCACCCTACCAATTTTCATTCATCATTTTTTGCAGATAAGGTTTGTATATCGTAGCTTTTTGAGCCTTTGAATTTTCAACCAACATAGCAGAAATCGAAACCTCTATCGTTGCTACTTAAAAAGAAAGCCCAGCTTAAATTGACTGGGCTTTGCTTTTGTTTTGTCCTTGCCCCCTAAATCCAAAAAATTATTGAGAAAGAGAAGCGCGGGTCAACCCTATTTGGTGGTGATTTTCATAACTTCCCGGCAGATCCAACGACTCGTCCCGCCGGGAAACCCTTTGGGAACCTTTGTGGCATATTCCATAGTTCCTTGCCAGCCAGTAAACTTGCCGGTCGCCCCGATTATTTTCCCCGTGCCACTGCCACGGGCAGCGCCTGGAGATTGCGCAATCTCCCAGATCACTTTATCCCCGTCTTTATCCATATGAGTCTCGATTCCTTTGAAGGTTAATACGCCTTTATCTACATACCCAATTGCCACAATGTGGGTTGATATTTCGTGAAAAGGGCCTCCGCCACTGTCATCAACCCTTACTCCCATGGATTCAACTTGCATGACAATAGGGTCTTTATCGAGTGGAAAGACTTTAGACGTAGCCCCACTGATGTTGGTTCCAGTAAGTGTCATTTCTTTCTGGGTTTGAGAAAGGCCTTCACCTCCCCAAGTAAAGGCCATAACCAGACTCAATACTACTATCAATAGGCACTTCTTCATGGTCCGCCTCCTTTTAGTTGTGGAACTTCGGTTAATTTTATATGAAAGGTTAATTCAAGAAAGACACAGAAGAAAGGCTCCACAGGGAAACTCTGAATCCCTATGGAGCCTTCACATTGGATCTTTCTGGAAAATCCTTTTCATAAATCTCCCAGAAGCACAAAGTTGGGCTTTGGAATTGACTGAGAAACGGAGTGGGTATCGACAAG
>JAOUFX010000491.1 GCA_029857975.1 Deltaproteobacteria bacterium
AGGCCTCTCCAATATCCGACTCGGCCTGCCACGCCGCCTTGAAAAGGCCGGTCATTTCCTTGAATTTTTCAATTTCCCAGCCGGTGAATTCCCATTGCGATCGATAATGATGGGACAATAGGCGCAGCCTGACCTCATTGGGGCCTAGAACGTTTTGGACATCCCGAATGAATACCAAATTGCTCAGGCTCTTGCTCATCTTCTCTCCATTGAAACGAACCATCCCTGTGTGCATCCAGTAACGAACGAATGGCTTTCCTGTAAAGCACTCGGACTGGGCGATGGAGCTTTCGTGGTGGGGAAAAACCAGATCTCCCCCTCCCCCATGGATGTCCACGGTCTCGCCAAGATACTTAGTCGACATAACCGTGCATTCGATGTGCCAACCCGGCCTTCCATCTCCCCAGGGTGATTTCCATGAGGGCTCTCCGGGTTTCCCGGCCTGCCAAAGGACGAAGTCGAGAGGGACCTTCTTATTCGGGTCATCCGGGTGATTCCCCCGCTCATTCGCAATGGGCAGCATCTCTTCTCTTGAAAGCTTGCTCAATTTTCCATAGCTGCCGTTTGAATCCAAAGAAAAATAAACATTCCCGCCTTTTTCGTATCCATATCCTTTGGCGACGAGGCCCTTCACGATTCTGACAATGTCATTCATATGATCGGTGGCCCGCGGATAGACATCCGGCGGAAGGTTGTTGAGCCACCGCATATCCTCCAGGAACCGCCTTGTGTTCTCTTTGACGACCTCCCTCCAGTCCTTGCCCAGCTGGGAGGCTTTTCTCAGGATATCATCGTCCACGTCCGTCAGGTTCTGAATATACTGTACATTGAGCCCTTGATTGCGGAAATACCTGACCACCACATCAAAAAAGACATAGGTGAAGGCATGCCCCAAATGGGTCGTATCATACGGGGTTATGCCGCAGACATATATTCCCACTTTTCCATTCCGGACCGTGAATTGATCCTTCCGTCCTGTCATTGTGTTATAGATTCGCAGCCTCATACCCACCGCTCCTAGCAAAAAGTCACCCCGCGAGGGACTTCCGATGTAATTTTTGCAATTCTATTTATATTACCATTTTTTTATTATATTGCCTCCCTTTAAAATGAACCGTATGGAGCGCTTCGCCTAAGGCGCAGAAAGACCGTAAGGCACAAGGCGTGAGTGGCCAAGGGGAAAAGCACATGGCCCAGGGCTGAAGGAACAAGGAAGAACAGGTCGAATGTGTTCAGGTAGAAGAATGATTCCTTGTCTCCTGCCTGATGGATGATGGTGTTTTAAGAACTCAGGGCTGCCGACGGCACGCTGGCTCGTCTACCGATTTCAAACTCCCCGGTGCGGCGAAGTAGAACTCGCGATTGTTGCACCGAGCAACCACATGCATTGTCGCCCAACCCCCTGCCCTTACACTTAATAAGATTTGCTAACCGCATTCAATAATTACTGCACCTTCCAACTTTTAAGGTGTCCGTCACCTCGGCGCAACATAGCACCAATTTAGCCAATCGGAATTGACTAGACACCTAAATTTTTCCTAAACTCTTCTAAACGAGATTTATATTTGGCCAATTCATCAGGCGACATTTCATCTGGGAATTGGATTTCAACCTGGGTCAATGCCTCAACTAGGGTAGGGGCGTGGGGCGCCAATCCTAAAACGGTCACCTTACTTCCCTTCTCAAGTTTTATCTTTCCAAGCATAAATTCAGTTAAAAACTTACTCTCCTTTCGCAATATCTTTTTCCATTCCTGGGGCGTGGCCGCCATGATATAATTTGCTTCCCGCTTTGCTTCCTCTTCGCTCAAAAAGGCAAGCTTCGTTAATTTACCTGCCTCAATAAAGGTGCCAAAAATAATGTCCTGATCAATTCCCCAGGCAGGCTCGGCCTTGACACGGTAACATACTTTTTCTGATAATTTCTTCAATTTTTCTGGAAAGCTCGGATTGGCTCGATAAAGTCTTGCGCTCTCCTCAAACCAGTCGGGTGTGCAATATTGACATTTGACCATTTCTTGTACCTCCTTCATTCCCTATGGCGAATTCTGTTTGAAAGAATCTATTCCGGTTTATTTTTCGCTCATCTTTTTAAGGGCTTCATCCCTCAATGCCTTTTTAAACAATTTTTCAGTGACCGTTAACGGCATTTCATCCCTGAACTCAATAAATTTGGGGACGGCATAGGGAGCGAGATGATTTCTACAAAATTCCTGAATCTCTTCTTTGGTCACCTTGCCCTTATAGTCATCTCTTAATTGAATAACCGCCATGACCCGCTCGCTACCCGTTGCCTTCGGGTCAGGGACCCCAAAGGCTGCTGCCATATGTACTCCGGGGTGCTTGTACAAAACCTCATCGATGGTGGTGGAATAAACTTTCATTCCGGATACGTTAATCATGTCTTTGACTCGATCGGTCAAATAAAAATAACCATCCTCGTCCATTATGCCGATATCCCCCGTATGGAGCCAGCCCTCTTTGGTTAATCCGGAACCCGGTTCAGGCCAGTATCCTTTCATGATTTGAGGCCCTCTGACAACAATTTCTCCTGGTTCCCCAAAAGGAGCTTCCTGGTTCGTTTCTGGATCCACCAATTTGCATTCTGTGTCCGGAGCCGGGACCCCTAAACCCTCTTTTTCCTTCGCCATGAAACCGGTGATTTTGGAAAAACCCGATAGATTGAAGTGGGTGAGTGGGGAAGTCTCGGTGAGACCATAACCTTCTGACACGGGAGTGCCGAGTTCTTTCCTGATAGCTTCGGCCACTTCTCTCGGAAGAGGAGCAGATCCACTCATCAAAATCACGTTCATCTTTCCTACCTTGGCCTGGGCAATGCGCATCAGCTGGGTGGGAACAGCAGGGATAAATAAAGGTCGGTATTTTTGGATATACTGAACCAGCATGTCTGTGTCTCTTGGGTCGGGCATCAAGATGATGCGCAGGCCCAAATACGCTGCGCATTGCTCAATGTAGTGCCCGTAAGAATGGAACAAAGGAATGGGCAAAAAGGCAGAGGCTTTGCCAGCGATCGCTCCCAGCAACGGCTTCATAATCCAAGGTAAACCCTGCTGGATGCAGCAGTAGCGATTATAATGGGTGATCATGACCCCTTTGGGAACGCCGGTCGCTCCTCCGGTGAAGGCTAACTCGCATAAATCCTCGGTGGGGTCAATATCTACTCGCGGAGGGGCAGGGTCATGGTCGGCCAGGAGCTTACGAAACTCATGGACCCCTTGAGGCAGCGCAATAGAAATATTCTCTATATCGTAGCCTTGGTCGGAGGTTACGATAATTTGTTCAATGTCGCTGCGGTCCTTAATCCCCAGTACCCGTTCCAGGTGCTGCTCCCGGCAGATGATCACTTTGCTATGGGAACTCTGGACTTCGTGAATCAGTCCCTCATCCGTGCGCAAAATGCTGGTCGGCACTACAGCGGCGCCGGCTTTGAGGATGGCCCAATCACTGACGATGAATTCCATGCAGTTGGGCAAGAAAAGACAGACCTTGTCTCCTTTTTGAACCCCCAGTTTGGCTAGGGCAGTGGCCAGTTTTTCCGCTTGAACTTTCAGATCCCTGTATTTAAGAGTCCGATCAAGAAAAAGGAGGGCCGTCTGCCCGGGATATTTTTCTGCCGCGCCGTCCAAGGCATTAAAGACGGGCACATGC
>JAOUFX010000494.1 GCA_029857975.1 Deltaproteobacteria bacterium
GAAGAGAGCCCTGGATAAAGGTTTAATTCAGATTCGGGTGAAAAATTTGCGCGACTTTACCCAGGACAAACACCGCATGACCGATGATTACCCTTACGGAGGCGGGGCGGGAATGGTGATGAAACCTGAACCCATCATCCGGGCAGTGGAAGAGATAAAAACGAAAGAGCCGGAAGCCCAATCGGTCCTTCTCACCCCCCAGGGGGAACGGCTGGACCAAAAATTGGCCAGGGAGATGAGTGAACATAAACATTGGATTCTGATTTGCGGGCGTTATGAAGGGCTGGATGAGCGGGTGCGCCTGACGGCGGTTGACCGGGAAATTTCCATCGGGGATTACATTCTCACCGGGGGGGAGATTCCGGCATTGGTGGTCATCGATGCCGTCAGCCGTCATATTCCTGGTTTTTTGGGCTGTGAACAATCCGTGGAGGAAGATTCTTTTTCCCACGGGCTCCTGGAGTATCCCCAGTACACCCGGCCGCAGGTCTACCGGGGGATGGCCGTACCTGAAGTGTTGATTTCGGGCCATCATGCCCAGATCGAGCTCTGGCGGCGGAGAGAATCTTTGCGCAGGACTTTTCGGCGGCGGCCCGACCTTTTGGAGCTGGCCAGCCTTTCCGAAGAAGACCAAGCGTTTTTAAGGGAATTAAAAACCCAGGAAGGAAGGGTCGGTGGATAAAAACCGCGAGGAAAAATTTTACCGCGGAGCGCATCGGGAACACAGAGGCGTCTTTAACGGTCTCTGCGGTGAATCGCTACCAATAGGTCGAGACGTTTGGAGGTGGTCATGAGAGCTTTGGAACAAATCGAAAAAGAGCAGATGCGTATGGACCTCCCCGATTTTCGCCCCGGGGATACGGTGAAAGTACACGTCAAGATCAAAGAGGGCGAAAAAGAACGGATTCAGGTATTTGAAGGAACGGTCATCCGCAAGCGGCAGGGAGCCAACCGGTCCAGCTTTACGGTGCGTAAAGTTTCGTACGGCATCGGAGTGGAGCGGATTTTCCCGATCCATTCACCGGCCATCGATCGTATCGAGGTAGTGCAAAGGGGGAAGGTTCGCCGCGCCAAGCTCTATTATCTGAGACAACTCAAGGGAAAAGCCGCCAGGATCAGAGAACGGAGAGTTCATTAAGTGGAGTATTGAGTGGAGGCTTTTGAAGAAGAGATCCAAGCCCAAGGTTTCCGGGCCATTGCCGGGTTGGATGAGGCCGGAAGGGGACCCTTGGCTGGCCCGGTGGTGGCGGCGGCAGTGGTTCTGGCCCCGATGAAAAAAATGGCGGGCATCGATGATTCCAAAAAACTTTCCCCGGACCAGCGAGAAAAAATTTTTTCGCTCATCCTGCAGCAGGCAGCCGCAGTAGGCATCGGGGTCATCGACGCCCGAGAGATCGACCGCCTGAACATCCTGCGGGCTTCCTTAAAAGCCATGGAGCAGGCGGTTCAAAACCTTCCGCTTTCTCCGGATTTCCTTTTGATTGACGGCATTCATCCCGTAAACCTTCCTTTGGCCCAGCGGGCGATTCCTAAGGGAGACCAACGATGTCAATCCATCGCGGCAGCGTCGATCGTGGCCAAGGTCACCCGTGACCGCTTGATGTTGGCTTACCATGATGAGTACCCACAGTATAATTTTGCCCGCCATAAGGGATATGGGACAAAGGAACACCTGCAAGCGATCCGCAAATATGGGCACTGCCCTCTCCATCGGCAATCCTTCAAGCCGATCTATCAGCTTTCACTTCTATGACCAAGGAGCGCCTCTCTCTCGGAAAGAAGGGTGAGGATTTAGCCATCGCTTACCTCGAAAAGCTGAAGTATAAGATCTTAGCAAGAAATTACCAGTGTGCGGTGGGCGAAATGGACATTATCGCCCGGGATAGAGATACTTTGGTCTTTATCGAGGTAAAAACCCGAGCCACGAAGGATTTCGGCGGACCCGCAGCCGCGGTTAATGGACGCAAACAGCGGCAGCTATCCAAGGTGGCCCTGAATTATCTCAACCAGAAGAAACTCAGCGATGTGCCCGCACGCTTTGACGTAGTGGCTATCGAGCTTGGTTGGCCCTCGCCGCGCGTCGAAGTCATCCGCAATGCTTTTGAACTCTGCTACGCATGATTCCCGTTTCCTGAATCCGGCATTCTCTTGCCTTTCCTTCCTCTTTTCGTTATGCTATCTTCCATGGACCTGTCTGTCTTGTACGACCCAGAAAGATTTCCAAAACATGTAATGGAAGCCTTGGCCCAGGCACCGCTGGACTATTTGGAGCAGCTTGAATTTATAAGGAAACAGAGGAGTTCCCTTACACCCTGGGAAGGTGCGGGAGTTCTCCTGCCCCTTTATTTTTCTGAGGAAGAAAACCGAGACAGCGAGCGTTGGGGCCAATATGTTGTTCTCCTGAATAAACGGTCTAAGAGGGTTCAGCAAGCCGGAGACCTCTGCGCTCCGGGCGGGGGGATTCATCCGGTTTTAGACAGGATATCCCAACAGGTCCTCCAGGTGGGGCTTCTCCCGTGGGCCAGAGGATTGGCCTTCGATCGAGCCAGGCAAAGAGGAAAAAAAGTCTATAAAAAAATACTTTTTTTCCTGGGCAATGCCCTGCGGGAGAGTTGGGAAGAGATCCGCTTAAGTCCGTTCAATGTCGAGTTCCTGGGACCCCTGCAATCCTACCGCCTCCAATCCCGGCGGTGGATCATTTTTCCCGTGGTGGGAAGGGTGAAGCGCGCCTGGCAAAATAAACTGAGCCCCGAAGTGGACAAGATCATTGCCATCCCTTTGCCCACTTTTTTCCTGCCGGAGAGCTATGCTTTCTACTCGCTGGAAGTGCCCCGGGAACTCATGGTCCAGGGGATCCCCAGTCCTTGGGAGTTTCCCTGTTTGGTGTATAATGCGGATGGGGAAGAGGAAATTCTCTGGGGGGCAACGTATATGATTCTTCGGGCGTTCTTGAGAATCGTCTTTGATCAGCCCCTGCCATCCCCGGATGGTCGCCGGGTCATCCATAGGCCGCTCATTTCCACTTACCTTTCCGGAGATGAGGAGAATTAATTTCGATTCCCCCGGCTTTTTCCGGAAGTTCGGTGAAAAATGGCTTGCTGGCAGCGGGAGAGGTAACGACAAAAAAAGCGCTTTTCAACCAGATGGCCGCAGCCCAACATTTACTAAGGCCAGGATAAAGATTCGGCACCAGAGGGCTATGCCGAATTCTTGGGTAATGTTGGCCAAGGTCTCGTGAAAGATGGGAGGTATGTCTATGGCAGCAAAATTTATTCCCCGTGGGGTCATCCCAGCCGTCTTGCTTCCTTTTGATGCGGAACTTCGGATTGATGAACAAGCTTATCGGAGTCACTTAAGGGATGTGACAGCGGTAGACGGGATATCGGCATTGACCACGAATGCCCATGCTTCGGAGGTGCATGCCCTGTCATTCGAGGAACAAAAAAGGGTTTTGGATATCACGCTTGATGAAGTAGGGGGAAAAGTTCCGGTTGTGTGCGGGGTCTATGCGGAAAGCACCCTCCAGGGAGCCAAGTTAGCGCGGCAGGCAGAAACGGCTGGGGCTCGTTGTCTACTTGTTTTCCCCAGCACCGTCTTTATGAACGGAGTTCCCCTTCACCGGCCCGAGATGATTCTGAATCATTTCCGGAGAATTGCGGAG
>JAOUFX010000495.1 GCA_029857975.1 Deltaproteobacteria bacterium
CCACCCCCTGGACCTGGCTGGGGAATAGATTGAGGGCCTCGGCAATGGGCTTCAGAGTCTCCTTGGGGATATATCCCAATTCTCCCTGGACCTTCTGCAGCAGTGGGATTAACCCCCATTTCTGGGCTTGATACTCCTGAATTATTTTTTGGACCCGTATCATTTCTTCTTGGGCAAAATGCCCTGGCTCCATTTCCATGGTTCAAATCCTTTCCACTTTAACTTCAATTGTTTTTTTAGCTGGAAAATCCACCGGCCAATCGGAGGGAAATGGCAGCAGGTCATATACGTTCTCCTCACCGGGAGCAACGGGTAAAAAGAGGGTTCCCGGCGGGAGACCCTCCTGGCAAGAGATGCCCAAAGACATCTCTTTTGGCGGTGCAGAAATTTTCACCCGGCTGCCTTCCTTCAACCCCAACTTCCCGGCATCCTCCGGGTTTATCTGTAAGATCCTTTGCCCGTAGAATCCTTTGAGTTTGGGTGATCGGGAACTGCGGGTTCCGCTGCCAAAGTGCCATAACGTTGACCCCAAAATCAGGCGAAAAGAATTGTTCCCCCTCTCTTTCCCTCCCTGACTGTTGAACCGGGGTAGGTTTAAAAAATATTTTGGGGACCCTGGCCAACCTTTTTCAAAGAAATGAGGGTGGCCCGGATCATGATCATCCCAACAGGGCCAGTGCAGAATTCCTTGGGCCAAGCGATCATAGGTAATTCCTCCGTAGATGGGCACCAGCACATTGATTTCGTCCATTACTTCTTGGGGCGACCCATAATCCTTGGACAAACCCATCCGCCGGGAAACCTCCACTAAAATTTTCCAGTCGGGAAGGCTTTGACCAACCGGCTTTGTGGCAGCCATCAGGCGCTGGACGCGACGTTCAGCGCTGGTCATCGTTCCTTCTTTTTCAGCGAAACCGCATGCCGGGAGAACCACGTGAGCGAGCTTGGCGGTCTCGGTAGGATAGAGATCCTGCACCACCAAAAAATCCAATCTCCGGCAAGCCTTCTCCACATAAGGGCTGTCAGGAAAGGAACGAAGGGGGTTTTCTCCCATGATATACATTCCCTTCAGTCTTTCCTCCTGGGCAGCCTTGACCATCGCTAACGCTGCTAAGCCTTTTTTAAAGGGTAATGATTTTCCCCAGGCATCTTCAAATTTTTTCCTTACTAAGGGATCTTCCGATGATTGATAACCCGGAAGGAGGCCTGGCAGGGTCCCCGTGTCGCGGGCACCCTGGGCATTGCTTTCCTTCCCCAGAGGATAAAACCCCCCCCCCTCCTCCCCGATACTGCCCGTGAACAGGGCCAGGTTCACCAGCGCCTGGAGGCAGGAGGCTCCATCCACCCCTTGCCACAGGCCATTGCCAAAAACAATCGCTGACGGTTTACTGGTGGCCAAATTCCTGGCGCAACTTCGAAGCCAATCTTCTTTAATCCCGGTTATCTCTTCAACCTGCTGCCATTTCCACGACGGCCTTTCTTCCCCAAATATCTCCAACCCTTTTCGTTGATCTCCCTTTTCTGCGGCTTCCCCCATTCCTTCCTCCCCAATCGCACGAAGGAAACTTAGGATTAAAAGGGGTTCACTCCCCTCTCTCGGCTGCAACCAGGGGCGGGCAAACGATGCCAATTTTGTCCACCGCGGATCTATCAGGATCAGTTGTGCCCCCCTTAAACGAACCGCTCGTTTGATCTTGTAAGCCACGATGGGAGCCGTTTCTTCCGGGTTGGCCCCGATGACCAGAATGCACTTTGACTCTTCAAGGTCCTGAATGGGGTTGGTCATGGCCCCCCAGGCCAGATCGGGTCCAAATATATGGGGAGCAGGGAGCCCATGGAAAGGACTGCCGTGATCGATGTTATTCGTCCCAACTCCACCCCGGGCCAGTTTCTGCAAAAGGTAATTCTCTTCATTGGTGCACCTGGAAGACCCAAGAAAGCCCAAAGTATCCGGGCCATGTTGGTTGCGGACTCTTTGTAAGCCGGCAGCTACAAAATCCAGGGCTTCTTCCCAGGAGCACTCTACAAGTTTTTCGCCCTTGCGGATCAGCGGCGTCTTCAATCGGTCCGGGCTGTTAATGAACTCCCAACCATATCGCCCTTTGACGCAAAGGGTGGGGTAATTCACTGAATCCTTTTGCCCATTCGGACTTGCTTCCACCACTTTTCCGCCGTTCGTCCCCAAAAGGAGGGAACAGCCGCAAGCGCAATAAGGGCAAACCGAGGGTGTTTTGCTGGCCGCCGTCTCTACGGACATTTTATCTTTTTCACTCAAAGCGCCCGTGGGGCAAAGGACCACGCAGGTTCCGCAGAATGTACATCCTGATTGGTCTAATGGCTGATCCTGTAAAGTTGCCGGTTGGGCGTCAAACCCTCGCCGGGAATAGTCAATGGCTCCTTCAACGACCAGTTCATGGTCGGCGCGAATGCATTGGCCGCAGAGGATGCATTTGGAAAGGTCCCGCTGGATGAAGGGATTGACCTCGATGGTTCCTGAATAGTTGGGCAACTTGTATAAATCAATCAACCCGATATCCAGCTCAGCGGCTACCTGCCTGAGTTGGCAGCGATTCCCCTTGTCGCAAAGGAGGCAAGATTCGGGATGGCTGGCCAGCATTAACTTGACCACCATTCTCCGCGTCTCCAGCACTTTAGGAGAATGAGTCCGGATTATCATCCCGGGTGATAGGGGCGCTACGCAGGAGGCCAGAAGGGTTCCTGATTTTTCTTCCTCCACCAAACAAACCCGGCAGGCGCCGGCAGGAGAAAGGTGGGCATTATAACAGAGGGTGGGGATGCGAATTCCCATCTTCTTCGCCAAATCCAAGATGGTCATTCCGGCCTGCCCAGCAACTGTGCGCCCATCGATCGTAACCGTGATTGTACCCAACCCTTCTCCTCCGCTCCGTTAAAAGTTTCTCTTTCTCTTAAGCAAGGCCCGCGCCAGCATTTCGGGCAACTATTTCCATCTCTGGAAAAATGAGTCCCAGTGCGGTTTTTCAGGCGTTTTTAAAAGAATTTTTTTTAAGAAAAAAAGGGGGGGGACAAAGGAGTAATTTGGGGTATTTTTCCCCAAAATCATCCTTGAGCTTGCCTTTATTGAATATTTTTGTTGGGGTATTTTTGGACTCGCTGGGGATTATATCCCCAAGATTCAGCTCCCGCCTATTTAATAAATTTAATAGGACGCAGATTTGCGCAGATAACCGCAGATCATTATTTTTTTGTTTATCCTGACAATCTGTGTTTACCTGATAGTAAACATCTACGGGGGGACAATCTGGGTATTATACCCAAATTGAACGGTTTTTTTTGAAATGTAGCCGCAACTTTCGGGTTGCGGTTATAAATGTCGTTGATAGGTTAATTGGGAATCCCTCTATTAGACAAAGCTATCCAGGAAGCGACGATACCGATAGAGAGCGGCCAAACTGGCCACAGCCCTGCGAACGCTTACGAAAACCGGGATGCTTGCTTGCTCCATAACCTGGAAGAGTTGGCTGTAGATGGTGGCCTCACCTATGATGCACACAGCCACCGGCTTTTCAGGATGGGCCTTGGCCACATCAAGCAAATAATCGGCATGTACTCGGGCCATGCGCAAGGTACTCATAACCACGAGGGCCAGGTCTACTCCGGGGTCGGATAGAACCACATCC
>JAOUFX010000496.1 GCA_029857975.1 Deltaproteobacteria bacterium
CGCAAGGCTGCTCAGAACGAGCACAAGGGCCAAAATGTCTATCATGAAAAGGCGGTAACCCATGATATACCCTCCTAAAATATCATATGGGGAAATTTTTAAAGTCAAACACCCCCCGCAGAGCGGGTGGCTTGATGAGTGGGGCTGCCTCAAAGGCAGTTGACCACATTACCTAAACCCCGCGCTAAAGCGCGTCTGCGTACCCAAATTTAAAACGGTTCTCTCGATCCATCCGCTTCTTCCTGGCCGCGGATGGATTGGCGAACCTGCTCCAACTCAAACCCAACGGTGGATACCGCATATCCCCTTGCCCAAAGATGCTCCCCGGTGAAATTGCGCTCCCGACCACAAAGTTCTCGCGCAACGGCAATAGCACTCTTCCCCTTCAGGAAACCAATCCCCGAGGAAACGGGTTAAGGGAATGAAGAAGGAATAATGAATAAGGGAGAGTGATGCCCCGCTAAAAAACTGTCCCATCGGAAAGGCTGAGGGGCTAATTTCAATAATGAATTGGAGAAAACGATCCCCCCGGTGCTCAGTAAGGCTTTCCGGGGAGATTTATATGTGATCGGGAATCGAAGTTCCGTGCTTTTTACCGACGCAATCATCGTTTACTCAACTTGAACCAAGGATGATAGCTGATGATACATTCGGTACAAGTTGCCTTATCAAGGGTTCCCCTCCTCGTCAGCTCTATGGCCATGAGATAATCAGTGATTCGGTCGGGAAGAAGAAAATGTTCCTGCACATAACTTCTGCCCCTATTCCCCATCAACCCGGCTGCCTCTGGATTATCCAGTAAATAGACCACCTTTTGGGCCGTTTCTTTTGGTTCTTGGTAAAAGTAGCCGGTATCGCCATCCCTAACTTGCAAAGGGATTGCTCCAACATTGGCGGTTATTACCGGTTTCCCTTTCCATAAGGCCTCGGTAATGACCAGGCCAAAACCCTCTCTTGTCGAAGGTTGCATGATGACCCTGGCGGCCCTTTGCAGCGCATTAACCTCCATCCAGTTCTCCTGACGATTTACCAGCGAGAGATTGAGCACATGAATATCCCCATCGTTCTTTGTCTCCTCGCCCACCTCAGCCAAAATCCTTTCCCCTTCCGGGTCATCAGAGGCTAAGCCACCCGCCAGTATAAGCTGGCAGGGTCTTTCTTTCTTTACCTCCCGATAGGTCGCAATTGTCCTATTAATCCCTTTCCATGGGTCAAACCGCCCAATTTGAGCGATGATAGGGATTTTAGGATCGATCTGGTATTTATTCAAAATTCTGTCTATCTCTTCTTGAGAAAGGTCTCTATTTTTTTCGGAAAGAGGGTCAATGAAAGGTGGGATAATGAACTTGGGCAAAGGCCATCGAGAGACGATATAATGGGCCGCTGAAAAAATAGCGGCATCGTAATGCTCCACGCAATCCTTGATTAAATCCAACAGACGATGGTTTTCCTTTAAGACGACTTCTTCTATATCAATGTGGCATCTCCAAAGCCAGACTTCTTCAGGTTTTTTGAGGTAGTGGGTCAAGCACAAGGGTTGGGGATCGTGGACGGTCACCACGTCAGGATGGTAGTCGATCAGACTGACACTGGCACACGATTCAAGGTTGCTGAGATATATTTGCTCCATCTCTTGGGTAAATGAGCCCTCCATTCCCTGTAACAGGTTGTGTATACTTTTTGTACATTCGAAGTAATCCTTATTTCCACTGATTATTTTCCATTCGGCGTCGATGCCAAGCAAATTCAGGAAAGGGACAACGCTATAGAGCATTTCGGCTACCCCTCCCCCCTGGGCAGTGGCATTTAGCTCAAAGAGCTTCAGACCTTTCAACCTCGACGCTACCCCTAATAAGCGTTCTATTTTCTCCTCGCCCAGGATGGCGGCATAGTCTTGTGGAGTTGGCGTTGAAAAAGGACAAAAGTTTTTCCTCTTACTATAGACAGTACCATCGGGCAAAGGATATATATTCTTATCTTTTTCTGCAATCACGGTTAGATCCTCCTCGGGCTGATGTTCTCGAAACGAAACCCGCAATAATCATTATTTTAACCTGCATCCCATTGAATCATCAATTATATTACGAGAGGCGCTTGAGAAAGATTGCCACGATAAGACATCCTGGGGGCAAATAAGAAAATTCCAAGAATGAAAGATATGGCACTCGAAAAGTAATGTTAATCTACAGAAGATCTCCGCTCTTATTCATTTCGATCAATGGAGAATCCGGGGCGGCTTTCATCATCTGATTTTGGGTTTTAATATGTATTTCCGAACACAACCTTCCCGAAAGTGCATATATTGGTAAGATATGTGCCATTGAGGGCTTGGAATCTTCCGGTAAAAGCCATGACAAAATATAAGGATTTGATTTCTTTTACTTAAGCCCAGCTTTTCGCAAGGTATTAATATATTCATCTCTTCGCGATTGATCCATAGGTGGTGGAAGTCTCTTGGCATAGCTATCCAATGAGAACTTCGGATTTATCTTGAGGACTTCAGCAGCTTCAGCGAGGGCCTCCTCCTCACGGCCCATTTTACTGTATGCGGCGGCCAGACCAAGGTGAGACATAATATCATTAGGCGAACCCTGAATTGCCTTTTTAAATGCCGCAATGGCCTCTTCAAACCGCCCCGTATTCCGGAGGGCTACGCCAAGTCCGCGATATAAAGTGAATTTACCGAAGGGGTTGAGTCGGATTACTTTTTGGAATAACGGAATGGCTTCTTCCGACCTGCCTGCGGCGCTTAGACTCCAGGCATACTCGGAAAGGGCACTCGTATCCCCGGGGTTGAGGGCCACAGCCTGTTCCCCCTCAGCAATCGCCTTTTCATACTCACCTTTGGTAACATAGAGTTGACACAATAAGGCATGGGCACCGGCTATAGAATCATCCAGGGCCAGGGCTTTTTGGGCCAATTCCATACTTTTTCCAATAGCTTCCTGAGGGAACTTCGTGTCGCCAAGTGAATAACCGTGATGGTAAGCCCAACCGAGGTATATATATCCCACGGGATTCTCTGGACACATAGCAACAGCTTCCTCTATCATCCGCCGGCCCAAGTTGTTATCCTCGATATTCCAACGTTGAACGTAACCAATCCCTTCCATTAGCTTCAAATAGCAATCGAGACCTTGCATCCCTTTGTAATATTTCTCGTAAGCTTTTTCGGTCATTGAAGAGTGTTCTCCATCCGTCAATTTCACTCTTGTGGCCGTCAAGATCTTTATGGTGATCTCATCCTGCAGGGCAAATAGGTCTTGCAGATCGCGATCGTAGCGCCCTGCCCAAAGGTGATGGCCGGTGAGGGCATCGATCAACTGAGCTGAGATCCGGATGCGGTCAGCAGACCTCTGAACACTGCCCTCCAGCACATACCGAACCCCAAGCTCCTCGCTCACCTGCTTAATTTTTACGGCCTTGCTCTTATAGAAAAAGGTTGACTGCCTTGATATAACAAATAAGCGGGGGACTTTGGAGAGAGCGGTGATGATGCTCTCGGTGATCCCGTCACTCAGGAATTCCTGCTTTGGATCGTCGCTCATGTTTACGAAGGGGAGCACGGCGATGGAAGGTTTGTCGGGAAGGGGAAACGCCATCTTTTCCACAGAGGCGGCCTTGATTGGGGCTGGCTTGAGAGAGATT
>JAOUFX010000497.1 GCA_029857975.1 Deltaproteobacteria bacterium
ACCGCTCCGGAGTTCCTGTTCATCCACGCCATTTTCTTCAGAGGCAACCTCTACTTCCTGGGAGCCGGAAGGACTCTCATCTCCGCAAGCCTCCCCGTTTTCCTGCTCCTCGGTGCTGGGCAACGGCAATTCCTGGCTTTCTTCTTTTTGAATACGGGTCCAGAACTGTTCAAAGAGCGCGTCGAAGACGGCCAGATCTTTCGGGGAGGAAACAAAATTGGCTTTTAAGGCCGAATAAAAATCTTGGCGGAAGGAGAGGTCGATGAACGCCAGGCTCCGTGCAGCGTCCGCCACCCCATCGGGGGTGATTTTCAGGCCCTTCGCCTTCAACTGGCGGGCGAATAAAAGAAGATGAGAAAGAATCTCTCCCTGACGATAGCCGGGCATAAAATCAAGCGCGGGAAACCGGAGCGCAGGTCAGGTCGTCCCAGGCGGGCAGCTGGCTCAACAAACGATCCACCCCCATCTCCTCGACCTGCTTCAGATCCTCGTAATACTTGAAGACGCAGCCCAGGGTTTCCTTTACGGTCGCGGCATTGAGTTCTTCTCTTCCCAAAGCCATCAGGGCGATCACCCAATCCAGCGTCTCGGAGATTCCCGGGCGCTTATAAAAATCCTTCTCGCGCACCTGCTGCATGAATAAACAAACCTGCCTTACGAGAGCCTCTCCTACTTGGGGTACTTTGGCCAGAACGATGCGCCTCTCTTTTTCCAAAGAAGGGTAGTCAATCCAATGATACAGACACCGGCGCTTCAAGGCATCGTGCAATTCCCGCGTGCGATTGGAGGTCAGGATGACCTGGGGGCGATGCCTGGCTTTTATGGTTCCGACCTCCGGGATCGTGACCTGAAAATCAGAGAGAATTTCCAAAAGAAATGCCTCGAATTCCTCGTCGGAGCGGTCAATCTCATCGATGAGCAGAACGGGCGGCTGGGCCGAATCGTTCTCAATGGCTTCCAGAAGGGGGCGGCGGATGAGAAATTCCGGGCTGAAGATTCCCTTGGCCGCCGCTTCCCGGGGGGATGCACAGACCTCGGCCTGTTTCATCCAAAGGATCTGGCGGGGATAATTCCATTCGTAGAGGGAGGTGTTCACGTCCAACCCCTCATAGCATTGTAAGCGGATCAAGCGGGTTTGTAGAATTTGAGCCAAAACCTTGGCGATCTCCGTCTTCCCCACTCCGGCTTCCCCCTCCACCAGGATGGGTTTTTCCAACTTCATGGATAAATACAAAACCGTGGCCGTTGGGCGGTCCGTAATATATTTCGCCCCTTCCATGGCCGATTGTACCTTTTCGATGGAATCCAACATGGTCCTTCTATTTTTCCCCCTTCTTCTCCCGGCGGACTTTGATCATCTCGGCCACAATACTCACCGCAATCTCCTCGGGGGTTAAAGCTCCGATGTCCAACCCGATGGGAGCGTGAACCCGCTGCAGTTGATCCGGGGTAATCCCTTTTTCCTTCAGGTTGTTGTAAACCGTCTGAATCTTCTTCCGGCTGCCGATCATGCCGATGTATTTGACCTCTTTACTGAGGGCCCACTCCAAAACTTCCTGGTCATAGGCATGCCCCCGGGTGACGATGACCAGGTATGCGGATCGATTCACTGGCAACTTCGGCAGGGCCAAAGGAAATTCTTCCGCGATGACTTCCTCTGCTTCGGGGAACCTTTCCTGGTTGGCAAACTGCGGCCGGTCATCGATCACGACCACCTGAAACCCAACCATAGCACTCATCTTGGAGACGAAAAGAGAGATGTGCCCGCCGCCGAAAATGAGCACCCGCGGCGTGGGCACGATGGGTTCTATGTAGATATCCATGACTCCTCCGCAGATCATTCCGCTCTCTTCGGCCGCTCTTCCCGTGAGATCGAAATGGATCGTCTTCGGCTTATCTTCCGCGATGACCTTCATCGCTTCCTGCCAGACCTCAGCTTCCATGCATCCCCCGCCGATGGTTCCCAAGATCTTCCCATCTTCGTGAATGAGCATTTTGGCTCCTACTTCCCTCGGCGTGGAGCCCTTGGTGCCAACGATCGTGGCGACTGCCGCTTTTCTTCCGGCGGACTTGATTTTCAAGATCTCTTCATAAAAATCGGACATTGATTAATCTCAATTTTTAATAGGACGCGGATTCCCGCAGATATGCGCAGAAAAAAAGGAAATATTTCTTTATTCTGGCTCCTGGCTTCTTGATTCCAGATTTGAAGGTTTTTAAAATCCTGCAAATCTGCGTTTATCTGCGTCCAATTTAAAGTTTTGCATTTTGGTTTTTAGATTTTGATATTATCTATTATACCTCATTAAAATAGCTTCCAGCACCCCCCCACCAATGGCCCGGGCCTTCTCGGAGATGGTGAAGCAATGCTCCCGCACCCCGCGGGGGTCTATATCCCCCACCTTCATTTCTTTCTGTACCCGAACGCCATCCCGCAGAATCCCCCGCAGAACACCCGCGATCTTTGCCTTTACGGGTACTCCATCCGCCTCGCCGGCAATTTCTCCCGTTTCCACCCGATCCCCGATCCGCTTCCTCCCTTTGAACTTCCCACTGGCCGGAGCCCGCAAAACCCTTTCCCAAGTATATCCGGAAATTTCCCCGGGAATTCCGGTGTCCGGGTCCGCTTCTCCCTCCTCGATTACCTTGCCCAGTCGATGCCCGCGGTTGGTCTCTACAACCAGGTGCACATCCTGTCCGGCTCGGAAACCAGGGCCGAGGCCGATAACCAAAGGGGCATCGACAATACCCGTACCGGTGTTTCTCTTGGCCAGGATGGCGTCTATTACCACATCGGGGTTTAACGTTGCGCGGATGGAGCATTCCGGGTCCACGAAAATAGGAACCTTCCCCTCTTCCCAGGCATGGAGGATCTCTTCCCGGCTGGAGACGCACTTGGCCACCAGGCCCTCGACTTCTTTTTGCCCCTCGAAGATGGCCTCGCTGAAAGCCACTTCCCGGCGAACCGCCAGGGGTTCAGGGATTTCGGTCAGGCCAACCCGGAAACCGGAGCGGGCCAGGCGATGAGCCACTCCGGTGGCCATCTCGCCTCCCCCTTTGACCAGGATGACCAGGTCTTTCAGTGGCTTTTTTGGGGAGGGCATGGGACTATACTCCTTTCCCCATGGGGCACACCGGGTATCGGCAGGCCGAGCATTTCCAGCAAAGACCCCCGTGACCCAGGCGGGAGACCTCCTCGGCATAGATGAGGTCGTCGGCCAACACCCGGGGCAGAAAGAGGTCTAAGGCAGTTACGGGATCATGCACCACGCAGGCCGGTGCGCCCAGGATGATGGTCTTTCCTAAACGGGCATAGGCGGACATGGAACCCGGGAGAACGGGTACGCCATAAAAAACAACTTCCGCCCCCGACCTGCGAATGCCCGCCAAGGTTACATCATCGGGGTCTACCGAAAGGCCCCCCGTGGCTATGATCACCCGGCAGCCGATTGATTTCATCTTGCGGATCTCGCCGGCAATCTCGAGGACATCATCGGTAACGATCGCCTCTCGAATCACCCGGGAACCAAGAGCTTCCACCTTTTTTCTCACGATACCGGCCGAACGATCTTTGATTCGCTTCTCGAAGATCTCGCTGCCGGTGACGATAATCCCCACCTTTTTAGGGCGAAAGGGAAGCATC
>JAOUFX010000498.1 GCA_029857975.1 Deltaproteobacteria bacterium
AAGAAGAGGAAACGCCAAAGGGATAAACAGCCCAAAAAATAAGGAAAGAGTATAAAAATTTTACCGACGCGGGGGAATGATTGCCTATATCGATTGGTGGACGAAATTTTTCATCGCTGCATTTTGCCGGAATCATGGGCTCGGGCATGAGCGCGATCGCCCAATACCTTGCCTGGAGCGGGCAGGCAATTACCGGCTCCGACCGTATCGCCTTTGCGGACGAAATGAAGGAAATCAAAGAAAAACTTGAGCGCTGCGGGTGCATTTTGTTTCCCCAAGACGGCAGCGGCATTACGGCCGCTACGGAGGCCGTGGTTATCTCAACCGCTATCGAAGACGATAACGCCGATATCGCCGCGGCCCGTAGCCGCGGCATAACCATCTGGCACCGTTCCGACGTGCTCGCCGCCATAGCCGCTTCCCATTTCACCATTGCCGTATGCGGCACCAGCGGCAAATCAACGGTAACCGCTTTGATATTTGAAATACTCCGGGCGTGCGGCCAAAGTCCCTCGGTCATTACGGGCGCAAACCTCGTTCGGCTGAACGAGGAAGGATGGGTCGGCAACGCCTTCAAGGGTGATTCCGGCATACTGGTAATGGAAGCGGATGAAAGTGACGGCTCATTGGTGAAATACCGCCCGGAGAAGGCGGTGTTCTTGAATATATCCAAGGATCACAAATCCGTAATCGAGACCCTGGGGCTTTTCGAGCGGCTGGCAAGCCAAACGCCTTTGGTATTTAAAAATGCGGACGATGCCGAACTCAATTCAATTAAAGCCGCACATCTGTTCGGCCTTTCGGGCCGTGCTGATTGCAGGCCGGAAGCTGTAAAGTCAATAACACCCTGGGTGCGGTTCACCTTAGAAGGGGTGGACTTTGAATTGCCGCTGCCGGGATACCATAACCTCTCCAACGCCCTCGCCGCTCTTTGTGTAGGCGAGAGCCAGGGCTGCAACCTTGAACGAATGGTTGAGCCCATGCGGGAATTTAGAGGCGTTGGGCGGAGGTTTTCAATCTGGCGAACACCAAAGGGCATAACAGTTATTGATGATTATGCCCATAACCCTGAAAAAATAACGGCCGCAATTATTACGGCCCGCGATTTTGGAGCGCGGATATTCGCGGTGTTCCAGCCGCATGGATACGGCCCAACCCGTTTCCTGAAAGATGAATTGGTGGATACATTTGCCAGGCTAATTCGTGATACCGACGAAGTTTATTTTCTGCCCATTTATTACGCGGGCGGCGCGGTTAAAAAGGATATCTCTTCCGCAGATCTATCTGACCTGGTCGGCAAGCGCGGCATCATGTCCTATGCGCCTCAAGACCGCAACGGGCTTATTGCTAACTTAAAACAGCGTGTAAAGCCCGGTGACGTGGTGATTCTCATGGGTGCCCGCGATCCGACGCTTTCTTTGCTGTCCCAAGAGATTAAAAATAGTTTATGATTTCGAAGATGGGTTAATTAGGTTAACTACTTGCCCTAAAAAACCCAGGTCAGAAATTAGGGGCAAATGTCAAGTCCGGTTTTCAATAAGTCTAGGGGTTTCTTGACTTCCCCGCCTAAATTTCATACAATCCGCCAAGTGGATGTTTGGCGGTAACGCCATTTCCATAAAAGCTTGATTTGCCAGGGCTGACCGGGAAATTGCTTACATGGTCCCGAGCGGAATATGGCAATAATTTTAACTTGGAGGTCTAACCGGTGGGTAAATTCGATTCGTTCCTGCAGGATCTCAATGTATACCTGAAGCTGGCCTCCCCTCCGGTGGCTGTGAAAATGCTCCGGAAGGGTGAAAAACCGCAGGTACCCGCAAAATTCCCTCTTCAGGACTACAAGAAAAAATTCGTCCTCTGCCAGGCATGGGCGATCGCCAAGCGGCAAGAGGAGACTCTGTGCCTGGGATATGAGGACATGCGCTGTGCGCCCAGCATTCTCGCCATGGGTTTCAAACCCCCCGTTCCTTACTTTGCCGAGGGACACCTTTGCCTGAACCGGTACAACAAGACCCTGAAGGCGGGGGCGCGCACCGAAGCGGCCATGCCCAAATTTCCCCATGATATTTATGGGGCGGTTCTTTTCTCCCCGCTCACCACCTGCGCCTTCGACCCCCAGGCCATCTTTCTATCCGGCAACCCGGCTCAAATCATGCGCCTGGTCCACGCCGCGCTCTACCATGAAGGGGGCAGGCTCACCTACTCCACGGACGGCCGCTTGGCCTGCGCCGACCTCATTGTAACCCCCATTGAGAAGCCGGGGTGCTACGTGGTGTTGCCCGGCCATGGCTCCAGGCGGCTGGCTCAGACGAAGGACGACGAGATGGCGTTTACCTTCACCTACTCCCCCGAGAGGATAGAACAGATAAGCGAGGGATTGGCCAAGACCCACGAGGCTGGCCTTCGCTACCCGGTGCGTATTCATCTGGATTACGAGGCCGTCTTTCCCCAGCAGTACGACGAGCTATTTTCGCTCTGGAAATAGTTTGGGGGATGAGTGTCCAACAATGCAGTTCGAGACCAGCCCATCAATAAAAAAGGAGGATTTATGGCGTTGGAAGGCTTATTCTTCGAAGATTTTGCCCCGGAAAAAATATTTAAGACCCATAAGCGAACGATAACGGAAACGGATCTGGTAAATTTCATGACGCTATGCGGCTTTTTTGAGCCCCTCTTCATTGATCAAGGGTATGTCGAAACCAAGACAGCCTTTGGAAGACGAATTGTCCCGGGAGCTTTGTCACTTGCTTATGCGGAAGGTCTAACTATCCTTTCCGGAATCCTCCATCATACGGGCATGGCCTTTTTAGGAATGGAGCTGCAAGTTCTAAAGCCCGTGTTTGTCGGAGATACCATCGGAGTGGAAGTTGAAGTGATTGAAAAGAGAGAAACCCAAAAACCGGACAGGGGAATTATTACCTTCCGTCATCGGGTGATTAATCAAAATGACGAAGGGGTCTTGGAATATAAGGTGAAGCGGATGATCCGCCGCAAATCCGGCAGCGATATTAAGCCGTAGACATCATCGGCAACGGCCTTGAGCCGGAGGGGAGAGGGATCAGCTTTGACGGAGGGAACTTTTTTTCATCTCCTCTTCTTCCCTGAGGATCTTTCTCAGCACCTTCCCCACATGAGATTTGGGAAGCTCCTTACGAAACTCAATCAATGTGGGGACTTTGTACTTGGCCATATTTTTTTGGCAAAATTCGATGATCTCTTCGGCGGTGGCTTGTTCCTTTTCTTTTAAAACCACAAACGCTTTGACCGTTTCCCCCCGGTACGGATCCGGCACCCCCACGATGCAGGCCTCCTGGATTTTCGGATGCTGGTAGAGGACCTCTTCAATCTCCCGCGGATATACATTATAACCGCTGCAGATGATCATGTCTTTTTTCCGGTCGACGATATAGAAATAACCCTCTTCATCCATACGCCCGATATCCCCGGTATAGAGCCACCCCTTGCGCAGAGTCTTCTTGGTCTCTTCCGGCCGATTCCAATAGCCCAGCATGACCTGCGGACCCCGGATGCAGAGTTCCCCTTCTTCCCCCGGAGGAAGGTCTTTCTCCCCTGTTTCCAGGTCGACGATTTTGGCGTCTGTATCGGGCCGGGGCAATCCGATGCTGCCAATTTTGCGTTT
>JAOUFX010000499.1 GCA_029857975.1 Deltaproteobacteria bacterium
GGAATCTCTGTCCTTGGAAAATTGATTGCCAGGGGAGACCAGACCAGCCTGATCGGCTTTGAACCCGCCGCACCCGGGCAGAAATGGAAAGGGGTCATTTTTAACTGTACGAAAAATGACGACAGCGCCATTGAGTACACCCGGATCAAAGGGGCTCTAACGGGCATAACCTGTCTTTCGTCTTCTCCGTTGATCAGCCATAACGAGATTTCCAACAATCATATAGGCCTTCAGGTTAGCGAGTCTTTTTCCAAACCTAAAATCTTTGGGAATGTCATTGCCTCCAATTTTTCTTCTGGGGTGGAAATATCGGCTGCGGCCAGTCCCAATTTGGAAGAAAACGAAATTCGCGGCAATCGTCAAGACGGTGTTTTTATTAAAGAAGCGCAGCCGGTTTTAGCGAAAAACTGGATTCTTAATAACCAGGAGGCCGGCGTGAGAATTTTTTCTTCCGGTTCCCAGCTGCTGAACAACAACATTCATGACAACGGGAAATATGATGTATATAATGATCCCCAAAAAGACGTTAAGGTAGAAGCCAATGACAATTGGTGGGGTACCAAAGAGGGACTGAAAATCATCGGTAAAATTTTTGGCAGGGTGGATTACCATAGGATTCTTGATGCTCCCTACCCGCAGGGCAAACCTTTGGAGCTTCCCATCCTGAAAAGTCCTTTGGGTGGATTAGTTGAACGAGATTCTTTCCTGACCCTGGCGCACAGCCCTTATGTAGTGGGAAAGGACGTAAGCGTGGAGAAGGGAGCCATCCTGTTCGTTGAACCCGGGGTTACCGTGAAATACAATCCGGGAACTTCGATCATCGTGAAGGACGGCGGAATCGATGCCCGGGGTACGGCCGAGCGAGTGATTACTTTTACTTCCAACAGTTCCTCACTCTCCCCGGGAAGTTATCCTTCAGCTATTAGGTTTGATCGGCCATCCCCACAGGCCAGTTTTTTCCGTTACTGTATTTTTGAGTACGCGGAAATAGGGCTGGATATCGCTTACGGGGCACCCGATATAGACCATTGCTTTATCGCCAACCATTCCCAAGCGGGTGTTAAAGTGGCCAACGATGGCCAACCAAAAATCTTTCATTGTACCTTCGCCAGAAATTTAGGAACGGGAGCTATCGTGGCCTTGGGAACATCCAGGCCAAAGATCAACCGGAACAATTTCCTCGATAACCCGTTTGCCATTCAAAGTTTTTCCTCTATTTACTTAGATGCCCAAGAAAATTGGTGGGGGTCAAGTCCACCCCAAGAAACATTGTTTTTGGGAGAAATTAATTATAAGTCCTGGTTGGACGTTCCGGAAGCAGGAGTCTTCCAGGGGAGGAAACAATGAAACGAACGATAGCCGGCCTCTTGGGTTCATTCATAATACTGGTTTTTTGGACAGGTGGAAGCTGGGCCAATCAAGCGGAGGTAATCGAAACGATTGGCAGTGGCGAAATAAACTGGTCCAAAGGAATCATAACGGCCAAAGGAAGTGGCGCCCCCCCGAAAAAGGCGAAAAACATTGCCCAAGCCCGCTTGATGGCTGAACGAGCCGCTTTGACCGATGCCCGGCGGAACCTTCTCGAAGTACTCAAGGGAGTTAGAGTAGATGCCACCACCTATGTGGAAAATCATATAGCCAAAAGCGACGAAATCAGATTGCAAGCCGAAGGATTGATTCAAGGTTCGACCGAAATAAAGAAAATGAGGAGATATTTATCGGATGGGGCCATCGAAGTGACCGTGGCCATGAATTTGAGCGGGGATTTCTCGGCCCTGATGTTCAGCCTACCGGAAGCATTGCCGACAGCCAAACCCCCGGCATCCCCTCTCCCTTTAGCGCCCCAGAAACCCAGTGTGCCGACTTTAACTTCCCCTCAAGAAAAAAAAATGGAAGTTCCTCCCGCAGAAAAACCGGAAGTTAGAGCCGAAGAAAAGCCAGCGATAAAGCCGGAGTCCCCCAAGCCGGAATCCAAGCCATTACTCGCTGACCTACCCCCATATACTGGCCTGGTAGTCGATACGCGGGGGCTCAATATGCGGGCCGCGTTGATTCCCAAAGTCCTGGATGAGAAGGGGTTGGAATTATACCAGGGAATGTACGTTCCCGCTGGAAAAGCAGCCCAAAGTGGTCTGGCGCTTTATTCTAAAGATTTGACCGCAGCCCAGACAAATCCCCGCGTGGGGAAAAACCCACTGACGGTTAAGGGATTCAAAGTAAATCCGGGCAATCCGTCGGATATTATTCTATCTTCGGAAGAAGCCAAACGAGTTTCCCCATTTACCCAGAAAGGGACCTTTTTGGAAGAATGCAAGGTCATGATCGTGATCGATTGAAAAAATTCGTAACCGTTTGGTCCTTTGGGAAATTCGGCAAAACTTCAACGCCAAAGGCAAAAGTTAAATTGAAAATTTCAAAATGAGAAGGGTATTACAGAAAAATTTGCATTTTTTAATCGGCCATTATCACTTTTCAATGAAATTTAGCGGGTCTTTTCCAAACGCCAAATGGATACGGTATTTTATCTTTTGCGGGGCCCTTTTCTTTACGGGGTGCGGTTACCATTTTCAAGGCGGAGGAACCAGCCTTCCGCCGGATATACGTTCCGTAGCTGTTCCTATTTTTGCCAACTCCACCACGCAAACAGGAATTGAAAGCGAAGTGACCCGTGCTTTGGTCGATAAATTTATTTCGGCCAAACGCCTATCTGTAAGTGGGCAAAATTCGGCAGATGCCTTGCTGAAGGGAACCGTGAAGTCTTTCACCGCAACCTCCGTGGCTGTGACGGGAGGAACTCAGATAACCACGGGATATCGCGCGACCTTAACCGTTGAAATCATTTTCCAGAGGCAAAAGGATGGGAAAACTCTCTTTAAAGAGGAATTGAGTGAATGGTGGAATTATCCGGTGGTTTCCGACTTGGCCATGACCGAAAACAACAAGAAGGACGCCATTCGGAAGATCTCCTTGCTCCTGGCGGAGAAGATCCATGAGTTGATCTTGGAGAATTTTTGATTTTTTTGGAGGCAGATTCACCCTGTTAGATGTTCACTATCTAACAGGGTAAACGCAGATTTACAGGATAGTATTCAATGCCAATGCAAAATGGTATCCATTTACCGTTTTGAAAAACTATGAAATAAAGCGGCCAAAAAGGTTGTCATTCCGCAGAAGCAGAAATCAAGTATTTTCAACTGGTTACATTATCTCTGGACTCCCGCTTCCGCGGGAGTGACGACTTTTTACAAAAAAGTCATTTTTAATTTTACATTTTTATCGGCGTTTATCTGCGCCAATCTGCGTCCCGATAATATGAAATCACAGGAATTATTCCAAGAGATTGATGGGGGTAAAATATTACCCCTCTATTATTTTTTTGGACCGGAAAATTGGTTAATCGAAGAGGCTTTGAACAAGATCAAAAAAAAGGCTCTCAATTCTGCGACTTTGGACTTTAATCGGGAGGTACTGGATGCTGAAGAGAATTCTCCGGAAGTGATTCTGGAGAGCCTGCAGGCTTTTCCATTAAATTCTCCCCGACGGTTAGTCGTAATCCGTCAAGCGGATGTCGTATGGACGAAAAGCCCGGCTCCCTACTTCGATTATTTCGCCGATCCGAACCCCTCC
>JAOUFX010000500.1 GCA_029857975.1 Deltaproteobacteria bacterium
GGAGAATTTTCAATTGTCCCTCCATAACAGGAACTTCAAGTTCCGATAATAATCAGTATTTTTTAAAACAATCCAATAATATCAATAGGTTGTATTGATGGCATAATCTTTGCTCTCTCAAGAAACCAGATGCAAGGTAAACAGACCACATTCAGGGGAATCCTTATACCTACGGGCTGGGACGAGAACGGCAAAGTGACTGCCATAGGATTATCGGGAACGGATGAGAAGCAGTATCTCATTGAAAAAAATGAGAAACTGGGAGAGTTACTCGGGCTGATTCGAAGAGAAATAGAAATCATCGGTCCTTTGTTAGAGCGAGCCGGTCGTAAGGTAATCCTGGCGAAACGCTATAGATTAATTTCACGGGAACCTAATGGAAGCTTTTGGAACAGCTGAATGGGGTTAGAAAGAGCTAACTCCTGATGTAATAAAGTGCTAAGGGCGCTACAAGAAAGGTTTTTAGGCTAAGGATTTTCGTGAGACGGTAACAATTATCTAGATTATTTTAAACATGATCATAAAGGAGGAGTGAAATGGAAGTCCCACTCGGAGTCAAAATTACCGTATTAGTTTTATGTGCAGCAGCGGTCTTCTCGTTGGCAGCTCGGGAGTTAGTGTTACAATGGCTGGGTTCTCTTGCAAGATTTCTTCTAAGATCCGCGGCATCTATACCAAAACAGGTCGCGAAGGGGTTTGCCCGGAATGGAATGCATATCCCTAAGCCAAAGGCACGGCAACCGGTCTGAAACCAATCGCTCATAACCGCTGGATGGATTCACTCAGGAGGAGCAGGAAAAGGTTCGTTCGAAAGAGTCAGGTGATAACCCGTTCCACCTATCCAAGATGTATAAGTATGAATATATTGTGGTACGGATTTTTTTCTGCTACCAAAGAGAAAACGAACCTGGCGATGAGATTGGAGCTACAATAGATGCGGATATCATGACGAGCATAACCAAGTCCTAACACCCACCTTAGGAAAGGCCCCGTTTCTCTTCGCGGGGCCTTTCTGGTTGTGTCTTCCTCGGTCCCAGCAGTGAAAAGTCAATCTTTATTGTCTGCCCGGAACTAATATTTATTTAAAGATGATTTCAGAAAATTATAAATCCAAATTCAGATTTGGGGCACTTTGTGAAAACATTCTTGATTTCTTTTGACGTTTCGATTATATGTTTAAGTTGTCCCTGAGTACAAGAGGGAAATCAAGCGGCGAGGTTAGAGATAACCGACCCGTATTTTTTTTGAGAAAATTGAATGGATTTCGACAAACAAAAGCTAGGTTTTCAACAAACTTTTTAACCAAATACAAATTCCTCCGGGAGAAGGTAATATGAAACTGAAAAATAAAAGCCTGAAACCAATGTTGTTCATGCTATTAATACTGGCTGCGTGCCTGCTCATCCCGCTCGTAGGATTTGCGAGCGAGGCGGATCTTGCAATACCCGACTTGCACAAGGGTGCTCCATATACCAAGTTGGGTGATATAAGACCATGGGACCTGCTGTTCTATGGTGCGTGCATCATCGCTGGTACGCTGGGTATCAGCTTATTTCTGCGCCACCAGGTCAAGAAGTTGAGAGCCCATGAATCGATGCTCAAGGTGGCTGAAACCATCTTTCAGACCTGCCGCACGTATCTGATTCAGCAGGGCAAATTCCTTATCTTGTTGTTCCTGTTCATTGCCGCTGCCATGGCCTTCTATTTCCTGGCCCTGAAGGGCGAGGGGATTCCCACTCTGTTGCTGGTCTTGCTCTTTTCGGTGGTGGGGATGGGGGGTTCCTACAGCGTGGCCTGGTACGGTATCCGGATCAACACCTATGCCAATGCCCGTACCGCCTTCGCCTCGCTGGCAGGGAAGCCCTGGGATGTGGTGAATATTCCCCTTCGCTCCGGTATGAGCGTAGGGCTTTTCCTCATTTCCCTTGAACTGGTGATGATGGTGATCATTCTGCTCTTCGTCCCCCGCAACATCGTCGGTTACTGCTTTCTGGGATTCGCCATTGGTGAGTCCCTGGGCGCATCGGCACTCCGGATCGCCGGCGGTATCTTCACGAAGATCGCTGATATCGGTTCCGATCTCATGAAAATCGTTTTCAAGGTAAAGGAAGACGACCCCCGTAACCCGGGTGTGATCGCGGACTGCACCGGTGACAACGCGGGTGACAGTGTGGGCCCCACGGCGGACGGTTTTGAAACGTATGGCGTTACCGGCGTTGCGCTAATAGCTTTTATCACGCTTGCCGTTGTGAGTCCCAACCTAGAGATCAAAGAAGCCATCCAGGGCAAACTGATCGTCTGGATTTTTACAATGCGTTTCCTGATGGACTTCTGTTCCGGGCTTTCCTATTTTGTCAATCAGGGTATTTCATCGGTAAAATATCGTGGGAAGAAAGAGATCGATTTTGAAGAGCCTTTGATGAGACTCATCTGGATTGCCGCCACCTTGTGCATCAGCACCTCGTTTGTGATGAGCTACCTCCTGATCAGCGACCTCCAGGTTCTGAAAGACGGCGTGCTTACCCCGATGCCTAATGTCTGGTGGCAACTTGCCATGATCATCAGCTGCGGTACGCTGGCGGCAGTTCTCATCCCCGAGTTCACCAAGATATTTACTAGCTCCAAATCGAAGCACGTGCAAGAGATTGTGACTGCGTCACGCGAGGGCGGTGCATCCCTGACCATACTGTCCGGTATCGTTTCCGGTAATTACAGCGCCTACTACATGGGCATGCTGATCGCCTTCCTCTTGGGCATCGCGTACTTCGTCAGCCTTTTCATCCCGCCTGAGGTCATCAACTATCCATCGATCTTTGCCTTTGGTCTCGTTGCTTACGGATTCCTCTGCATGGGCCCGGTCAACATCGCTGTTGACAGCTACGGTCCTGTAACGGACAACGCCCAGTCCATCTTCGAGCTTGCGCAGACTGAAAGCATCCCCGGCATCAAGCAGGAGATCAAGAGGGACTTTGGATTCGATCCCGATTTCGAAATGGGTAAATTCTACCTTGAATCCAACGACGGGGCCGGAAACACCTTCAAGGCGACGGCCAAACCGGTGCTCATCGGCACTGCGGTGTGCGGTGCTACGACGATGATCTTCTCGATCATCCTGCTGCTCCAGAGCAAGAACATGCTCCATGTGCAGCTGACCGACGCGCCGATCATTCTCGGCCTGATCTGTGGCGGTGCGGTGATCTTCTGGTTCGCGGGGGCCTCCATGCAGGCGGTGACCACCGGCGCATACCGGGCAGTCGAGTTTATTAAAAAGAACATGAACCTGGACAAGACGGAAGCCGATATCGAGGATTCCAAGACAGTTGTGAGGATCTGCACCCAATACGCGCAGAAAGGGATGTGGAACATCTTTATCGCGATCCTTTTAATGACGCTCGCCTTCGCGTTGCTGAACCCCAACTTCTTTGTGGCGTATCTGATTTCCATCGCCTGCTTCGGCCTCTTCGAGGCTATCTACATGGCCAACGCCGGCGGCGCGTGGGACAACGCGAAGAAGATCGTTGAAGTCGACCTGAAGGAAAAGGGTTCAGCGCTCCACGCCGCAACGGTCATTGGCGACACGGTAGGCGACCCCTTCAAGGATACCTCATCCGTATCCATGAACCC
>JAOUFX010000501.1 GCA_029857975.1 Deltaproteobacteria bacterium
ATCCGGCTTGTGGTTATCGCGATTGCCTTACATCTTCCAAAGAAGGCTTTTAGGTGTTTCAGGCTCATTTCAGCTCGCTCAAGGGATTTTCGCGCATTTATTTTATAGTCGTTTAGATAATCCTGCGCGAGCTCATCAAACATTACCTTCTGCACCCGCAAGCCGGGGAAAAGACCCATTACAATTTCCCCTTCCCGGAGTTTGAGAAGGTCTATTGCCTTGCCTTCATCTTCGGACTTAGAGCTTTCCCGATAAGGTTTCCCATCTCTGTAATACTTAATCCAATAGACATTTCCTCGCTGATAAATCGTGCCCATTATTTTTTCACCTCCTTCCTTTTTCGAGTCCTTTTCCTTTTTCTTTCACCTCCCTTCATTTCCAAACACTCAAGGGCCAAGTGCAGGAATGATGGAATTTCCCTGACACCTAATTCCCATCTGCTCACGGATAAAGGAATAACGCCCAACACTTTTGCAAGCTGGGACTGGGTGTATCCGTTCCTTTTCCGCCATTTTTTAAGAGAATCAGGGGTCATGGTTTTATAATAATCCATTGGATTAGTATTGTCAAGTCTTTTTTTTAATCCTCAAACTGAATTTTATTTTTTTCAACCCAAGAGTCCATGTCGCGAATATCCAGAAGGATTCTCCGGCCGTCTTTTATGTAAGGCAATTTCCCGGCCCAAAGCATTTCCCTTAAGGCACAAACACTTCTTCCGAGATAAAAGGAAGCTTCTGGGATAGAAAACAACCTTTTTGGAAGTCTCTCCGCTGGATTCCTAATCCTCTGCGCCTTTGTAATTCCTTGTTCTCTCAAGGTTTATTTTGCCTCTGTGCCCAGAATGTGCCCGTAACCTGCATCCTTCCAGTTTGTAACTATTGTCACCACTGTCACAACAATCCGGAAAAATCCCCAAGGATTACCCATTTTTTAGTTTGGTTGCAAACTACCTTGTTATTTTCCCCCTATCCAGCGTTTGGTAAATTAATTTTGCAGCACTGATAATAGTTAGTAACTCAGAGTCGCCACCCAAAGGAATTTTTAATGTTTTGCCATTTTCCCCAACCCGGAAATTAATGTTAGTTCCGCCCAGATCTTCCAGTTCGATGATCGTTTGGCAACCGTGACCGGAGTCTCCGCTTTTGAATCCTGTTGTTCCGACGACCGTTGGCGCTTGAAAATTCCTTTTTATAGATTTTCATTGATCCCCTTTTTTATCAGCGTGGTGTCCTTCTTTGACCTTGATTTCGAAAGTTCAAAGATCATCCCCGGCTTAGTCTTAGACACTTTAGATACTTTAGACACTTTGTATATAAAGTCCCCTACGAGAAAGCATAAAATTTAAATATATAAGTTTATGAAATAAGTGTCTAAAGTGTCTAAGTGTCTAAAAGTTTCAGGCCCAAATAGAAAACATAATTGGTCTTGTAATGATTAAACCTGGATTTGATTTCGTTTCCGAATTTCGTTCCACTCATTGGTTTTAGCCCCATTACCTCGCTCCATATTCGATAAGACGAAAATAGTTCGCCCGCTTTGACTTGCAGGGCAGGCCCGGTAATACATCTTTCTTGAATAAATTGACTTATCATGTCTTCAGATTCGCGATATTCCTTGGTTGCTGCCTTTACCGTTTCCGGTGGATTTAACCCTTCCTGTTGCCATGCCAAACACCCGCGAACCAGCCACGCCAAAATTCCAGGAGCCTCCGCTCTTAATTTGGCTGGAAGTTCGGGATCCGCCTTCCGTTCGTTCGGTTGGGTCGGTTCGTCCACGAAACATAATTTAAAGGGAATTCTAAGAAGGCGTGCCCATAGTGCATAATCAGCCGCGTCAGCATGTGGCAGATGGTTCGTTAGGATTAAAAGTTTATGGGTTGGCCGAAAGTCAACCTGCCGTTTCTCGTAAGGTCCCCGGCCCGTGAGTGTATCCCCCCCACACAACCACTTGAGTTTTCCAGCATTCAGACGTCGGCCCTCGTCTGTTTCGGATACCCAAACCAGCCGTTTCCCTCGAAGATTCATTATGTCGGAAGCAGGGCCGCCACTGTGCTTAACAAATCTCTGTTTTAATATAAGTTCCGCTTCGATTGCTCCGGCATAAGGCCCTATAACAAATTTCAAGGTCTCAACTTCGGTTCCTTTCCCGTTCCGGCCCGGACCTTCCAGAATAGGTGCGACGTGGTGGGTAGTTTCTCCTGTCAGGCAGTAACCATAAAACCGTTGTTTGAAGTCGATTAAGCCCTGGTCCCCGTCGGTTACTTCAAGCTGAAATCTCTCCCAAGCCGACGCCGGTTCGTTCAGCCCACGCCACTCGGTAGGTGCTACCGTTTTTATATAGTCCTCTTGTCGGCCCTGTCTGGCGATTCCATTTCGTAAGTCGATGACGCAATTTTTACACCCCAAAAGCCAGGCGTCCGTGTCCCATTGCCTGCCGGTAATCCCCAGGCCGTTTAGGCCGATTGTTGCCAGCTCCAAAACATTCTTTTTTCGGTTCAGGGATTGGAGACCGCGGACCCTTTTTAATAGATCGCTTTCGTTTTGTCCGTGGGTTTTCGCTTTAGTTTGATTCCCGGATTTTTCTGCCTGAAGGCGAAGCCACGCTTCCCGTTGTGCGGTTTGTCCATAAACAGAAATGACTTCTTCAACCTCGGCCATGCCCTCGTTTAAATAATCTTCAACCCAATAGTTCCCAGCCCATTTAACCCAGGTCCTTGTCGCATGGTCGAATAGGAAGCGCCCCCGGAGCAAGTCAACAAAAAGCCGTGCGTCCCCGTCCTCGTTTTCCCCTAATCTTGCCAGGACAATCTTCGATGGGATCGGTGCGCTTTCTTCTTTGTCCTGGCCGTTGCCGCCGTCCGGCTTAGGCTCCGGTTCGTGCTGTTGGTGTTCGCTTTCGTTTATAATTTGCCCGTCGGCTCTCCGAATCTGTTCCTCAAACTGGCTCAGCATATTGTTTTCCCTTCCGGCGATAACCATAAAAGTCGCTGGTAGGCCTTTTTCCCTTCCCTGTAATGCCCTGGCAACCGTGATAATCTCGCGGGATTGCTGCAGGCCGGATCCACGCCCAGGGGCGTCAAGATGCGATCATAGAGACGGCCCTTGATCTCCGTTGCCCATTGCTCCGATGACGTCACCGTGGCCAGTTTACGAAGGTCAAGCAAACCGTGGATAGACTTCCCGCCGGTGTCTATCAATGCGATTATAGGCAGCTTGACAGCACTCCAAAAACGAAGCTGGTCTTCCCGGGAAAGGTCGTCAAATTCAACCAGGCAATACCGATATTCCGAGATATTCCCATCGCCACGTAGGGTCTCCCCATCGCCTGTTTTTTTTGTGGTAGGTTTGCCGGTTAGAGGATTCAGAATGATATGGGGTTCGGTCTTCCCGCCGTTATTGAAATGACTAATCCATTCTCCGGTGGTTCTGATTGAGGAGCCAAGGCTCCCGGTTTCGTAGCGTTCACCGATCCATATGAGGTCGATCGATTCATAAAGGGTGGAGAGGAGTAGAACCGCATCTTTTGGGGGTTCACCCCAAAGTCGAATGGGTGAGGCTTCCCAAATATCAACTTCGTCGTGAATCTTCCCCTGGTCGATGATTTTCTGAAGAGTG
>JAOUFX010000502.1 GCA_029857975.1 Deltaproteobacteria bacterium
AGGTCAGGGGCAGGCAGAAGCCGGGAATCTGAAGAATCAGGGGCAAACTTCTGCCCTTTTATCCTTCATGCCCCGAGCTGATAAGATTGAGGGGAGGTGACTTCATCATCTGGAGGGGTTGGGTACTCTTCCTGGGGGAGGTTGATACAGAAACGAGATCCTTGGCCCGGGTTTGTCTCCACGGAAATGGATCCGCCCATTTCCTGGATGATCTTTTGGGTGACGAAAAGTCCTAACCCTGTTCCTCCAGCTCCTTTCGTGGAGAAGAAACAGGTAAAGAGCTTCTTTCTAACCTCCTCCGTCATTCCGATTCCATTATCCGCCACCTCAAAAGATAAAGACTCATCTTCGTGTTTCCGGGTCCTCAGAAAGATTTGGTGGTGTTCCTTTTTCGGATCTGCCAAACAGGCATCGATAGCATTGGATAGCAAATTGGTAAGACAAATATCAATACCCTTGGGTTCCAGGAAAGCAACACCCAACTTTGGGTCCGTTTCCAGGGCGAGCTGAATTTGGCTTTGGCGAGCTTTTTCCCGGAAAAGGGTACAGACCTCTTCCAGTAAATCATTAGGCCGGATCCATTCCAATTCTGGGACTCGTTTTTTGGAATAGCTCAAGAGGTCTTTAACCAGGGTGGAGATCTTCTCCACGTTCCTTTCGATCATTTCTAACCCTTTTTGCTGGCAAGAATGATCCTCCTCCCTCTCCCCCTTTTTAATCGCGAACACTCCTCCTTCCAAACCGGTGATCATGTTTTTGATACCATGGGCTAGACCGGCTAAGGTCTGACCGACGGCAGCCAAGCGCTCTGCTTGAAGCTTCTCCCGCTCCAGCCCTTTTAAGGGCCTCTGATCCTGGAAGAAACCTACCGCCCCCACGGGGGAGTTTTCTTGCCTAAGCATCCTACCGGAGAAGCGTACGGGAATTCGTTCCCCCCCCCTGGACCGCAGATGGGTTTCCTGAGGTACCCATTGGAGAAGGCTCTCCTCCTCTTTTCCTGCGAGGGCCTCGGATATCTTTTTGGAAAAGCTTCTCGGGAAAAATTTTTCTAATTTTTGACTCCCGAGGACTTCGGAAGCTTGGTATCCCAGGATCTGCTCAGCCGATCGATTGAATACGATCACCTTTCCGGAAGCGTTTATGGCTATTATTCCATCGATAGAATTTTCGATGAGATTATTCAGAAATTCTTGACTGGCGCGGAGTTCCTCTTCCAAGCGCTTTTTTTCCCTCAGGTCAACAGACATCTCGATCACATAAGGAATTTTTCCTTTTTTACCGAAGATCGGAGCAGTGTAGACCAAATAGGGGATGGCTCCTCCCTCCTTGGTTCGCCCCCATTCCTCATTGACCTGGGGTTTCCGTTCTCCAAAGGTCTTTTCTACCAAACACACCGGGCATTTTTCTTCCAGGCCCTTGTAAGCTTGGTAACAGGGAATCCCCACCTCGCCTCCGAAAGTATTCTTGAAGTTCTGATTGGCTTGAACGATGATGTAATTTTGATCCACCACCGCGATAAAGGCGGGGACATTTTCGAAGAGGACCTGATATTCTTCCCGGCTGAGTTTCAAGATAATCTTTCCCACCTGGGTTTTAGGAGAATGGATTAGGTTGCCGCTCGAAAATTCCGGCGATGGTTTTGATCAGGACTTCCTGATCGATCGGTTTTTCGATATATCCCTCGGGAGGAGGGATAAGCTTGCGCTGATGAATGAATTGCTTAAAATCAATCCCCGGTTGAAGGGGAGGACCAAAGGCGGTGACCATGACCACGGGGATATTTTTCAGGTCCGGGTCTTTGCGCATCTCATGGTAGAGTTTTACTCCTGTCTTCCGGGGCATTAACAGATCCAGGCATACCAAATCCGGCCTTTCCTGCCTGATCTTCTCCATCCCCTCCAGCCCATCTTTAGCCGAGCACGTCTCATACCCCTGGTCTTCAAGAAGCATAGTCAAATAGGTCAGCACATCGGGCTCATCGTCAATAACCAGGATTTTTTTGGAACTCATAATTTCCCCCCTCCTCTATGGGTTTGGATTCGGGAGATTCACGACTTTGAGATCCTCTCCCAAGTACAAGCGTTCATTTTCCGCCAAAACCCCCAGGGATAAACATAGCAAGGTCCAGAGGTGCGCCGTGTGATATTTTCCGGCGTACTGCCCGGCAAGGTCGTGGATCTGGCTATGGCAGTTGTGACAGGGGGTAATGCAGTATTGGGCCCCTGTGGCCACGATCTGGTCAAATTTAATTTTTCCGAAGGTGCGCCTGGCCTCGGCAAAACCCGCCTGTAAGAAACCTCCCCCGCCGCCGCAACAGAAGTTATTCGACCGGCTGGGGGCCATATCGATGAAATTTTCCTCTCCCACCAACGCTTTTACCACAAAGCGGAGGTCTTCGGCCAAAGGGTCTCCAAGAGATTTCCGGATGACCTGGCAGGGGTCCTGCACCGTAAATTTGATCTTTTCCCGGTTCCAATCCGAATTCACCTTAAGCTTCCCTTCCCGGATCCATTGAGCATAATACTGGATGATGGATTTGAGTTCGAACTTGTGTTCAATGTGAAATTTCTGCAACCCGGCCCGGATTGCGTAAAATACATGCCCTCATTCCGTATTCAGCAGGACCTTGCTGCCCAGTCGTTCCACCTGTTCGGCCGTATTCCGGACCACGTGTTCCCAGGCCCGATCGTCGGCGAGGAACATGCAATAATTCTCGCCGGCCCATCCCCTCGACGGATAAGTCCAGTCTGCCCCCACGGTGTGTAAAATCTTCCACAAAGGGACCATCTCTTCCGGCTCCGTAACCGGTTCGCGGGAATTCTGGTTCAGGCATAAAAAGGCCCCTTTCTTGTCCATGGGAGCCTGCAGGGTTTCCCATCCGGGTTGTTTCGCCTGCACCTCGGCGAGAACGTCTTCGACCACAAATTTCCAGTCTTCCACGGGGGTCCCCATGGCACTGCCGCTCTCGTTCTTCAGCGCGAGGTCGCAGGATTCGAGGATTCCCTTGGGCCTTCTCTCCCTCGGCCACATCTGGCGCACCTGGTAGACCATCTCAGGAATGTTGACTTTCATGGGGCAGCTGTGAATACACCTCTGGCACATCGTGCACATCCAGACCCAGGGGGTGCGCACCACTTCTTCTTCCATTCCCAGGGCGATCATGCGGACAAATTTCCGCGGGTCCATTTCTTTCAGACCAGCGGCCGGGCAACCCGCGGAACATGCCCCGCAGGTAAGGCACAGGTTCAAATTTCCGCCCTCGGGGAGCATTTCCTTCAGGCGATTCCTGAAGGTTTTTCTCCTTTCTCCCCTTAAATCAATAAATGATCCCATTCTGCATCTCCCGCGATTTTGGTTTCTATCCTTCTGGGCATCGGTCTGTTTTGGATACCCTGACGGCGCATACTTTGTATTCTGGAATCTTGGCGATCGGATCGAAGGCCGGATTGGTGAGGATATTGGCCCGGCTTTCCAGGAAGTGGAAAGGCATGAACACCATCCCTTTGGCGACTCGGTCGGTGACCGTCACCCGGGTGTTCACCGATCCTCGACGCGATGCCACCGTGGCCATCTGGCCGGGGGATAAATTGAGTTCCCGGGCATCCCCGGGG
>JAOUFX010000503.1 GCA_029857975.1 Deltaproteobacteria bacterium
TTCCCCTCGCCTATGACCTCATCGAATGTTATGTGTAAGCCAGAATATGCGGCGCGGGCACCCGTGATATATTGTTTATACGCCTCGCGCCCTACTACGTCAGGAAAAGGTGGGTTATGGAAAACAAGGTTGGTGGCGGCAGTTTCGTCTACCACATTGAGGTTTCCCTTGTTATAGACCTCTTCCAAAGCGCGAGTGATTTTGGCTTTCAGCTCTTCTGTTGACATAGGAGGAACTCCCTTCGTCTAATTTGGTAATAATCTACTAAGCCTATATTCATAAGTCAAATAAAAACTCAGATGAAAATTCTCTTTTGAGGATTATTGGTTGAAAGGTTGTATTGTGGAATAAAAATGTAAAAACAACATTTCAGGAAGGAAGCATTGAATTTGCACCCCTCATTTCCCTCCCAATAGGCATCCATGAGATTAATAATTTATGGATTCGCCTTCCAAGGATAGAAGCTTTCAATTGATAATTCAGGGATGATGTCATACATCTTCTGTGGAGAAGGCCTTCCATAGAAATGCTCATTGCGAAGTTCACCCCGCAATCAACAGAATTATCCTGAAAATAGGCAAATCCTTCCTTCGGCCATTAAGCCCTTTGGGTGAATCATATTATGAGACAAAGAACAAAGAAATCTATTCGTAAGTTCTTCTTTTTAATAATAGATTAGAGAGGAGCCTTTACAAAGCATATCGCGATTTGGGATAGAAAAGGACCGCCTCCCCACGATAATTGCACCTACTACTCTGTACTCCAGGATACCCTTGGAGGCCGATAATTACCGGTAGAAATCATTCATGCCGAGCCAATATATGAATATCAAATCGCAACTTTGGCAAGGCATAGGAAACAGCGATTATATAGCAGATAGCAATTTCTGGAATATAGTAATTCCAAGTCTATATAAAAAAAGGTTCCCTGGTCCTCCTTGGTTATTGTTTCTACATCCTACTACTCTTCATTCCAAAATAATCCTCAATATCGGCGATTATGGTTTTCTTGCTCTAACCGACAGATATAATAGATGGCAACGTTTTAAAACTTCTTGTCATCCTACCTTCTATATTTCTCCTCCCTTCCTTCAGGTTTTCCTTGAGGCTGAGAGTGTTGTGGTTGCTGGACCCGAGGTTGTCTCTGCTGTTGCTGTCTCTGAACCTGGGATTGTCTCTGCTGTTGCTGCCCCTGGACCTGAGGTTGTTTTTGCTGTTGCTGTCTCTGGACCTGGGGTTGTCTCTGTTGCCGTTGTCTCCATTGCTGATGTTGCTGAACCTCGGGCCTCTGTTGATATTGCTGTTGCCTTTGCTGTCTTAGTTCCTGTCTCTGGTGTTGTGGTCGAGGTTGATAGCTCCGGACGCCCCAAGTTCCTCGCCTTTCCCAGCGTCGCTGATTTTGCCAGCTCTTCCAGTTCTGATGAAGTCGGTGGTGAGGAATCCGTTCATAGTTCCACCGGTGCCCGTACCAATGACGGTCTCTGTAGTATCCTCTCCAACCTGGGTCTACATCAAAATAGAACCCTGGGACTCTATCATAATAACCCCACCCCCGGTCATAATAACGTGAGCGATACCAGCGACCTTTCCACGGACGCCACCACCAACCACCGTAGAAAAAAAGGTCTACTTTTAAGTCAGGGACAACGTAGACATACGTATCCGGTATCACTATCACCTCTGGTGGTGCGGGAAATATGATAAGTGGGGGCAGAGAAATTCCAATACTTATATCTACCCCTGCCATCGTCATGATAGGAAAACCACTTACCAACGCTAAAAGGATTGTTCCAAAAAGTAACTTTTTCATTTTGTTGCCTCCTTTATCCTTTTCCGATGCCATATGGGTTAAAAATAAATCAGACCTATTTTTATATTTATAAAAATCGGAAAAAAATAATTGAGAATTTAACCATTGTGGTGGGGGTAGTCAAAGCAATGGTCGCGGCGATTGCAGGACCCCGCCGCCCCTGAACCCAAAACCAACAATAAAATCGTCAAACCAATCTTTTTTATAAAATTAAAAAAATCCTACTCTCAGGAAGAAATTTCATTAGGTTAGAAATACCAATTAAATTAATTTGAAAGACAAGCTTACTTCTGCTATTTTCAAATCAAATTGCCTCCGAGGAGGGGCTTGGGCTTGAGAACAAATTTTGATTTCCGAAGATAATTAAACAGAGAATTTTGTTGGCGATTCCCCCGCTTCCCGTAATTCAAATCAATCCCACTTCTTGTTCTTTCCCTTCCCCTTCTTTTTTAACTGCCCGGGTGGGTATCGTTTTTCAACATCGGCATGATATATATAGGGCCTATCGTTATCCATGTCGAGGCTCACGTATTCTCCTGCGCTAACCCGAATTCCTGATGGAAGCGACACCGATGCCTGCCATCCGGCCCCATGAGAATAAAAATACAGACTTCGCCCCACATCGAAGTACACGTGGGACTCAGGATAATAGTAGTACTGGTGCTTGGCTCTATGCCCGTGCGCAGGAGCCCAGGGAGGGGGTCCCGATTCAAGAGGGAGCGGGGCATAAATCGGAGACGGATGCTCTCCTATCGATAAGGTGCATCCGACCTGAAATAATGAAAACCCGATCATAACCAAATAAATTGCCACACTGATGATTCGCTTCATTTTAATCCTCCTTTGCCCATATCCTCATTTTTTCCCTTTGCCCTTGCCTTTCCCTTTTCCCTTGCTTGACTTTGAGTCATCGCCATCAAAATTTCCCTTCTTCAACTCATGAAATTCCTTCGAGCCTGGCTTTATGCCAAGATTTTTGGCAATAACCCCCCAACCCTTCGCTTTGTTTCTCTGATACTCTTTCGTTACGACTTCAACCGGTTTGGATGCCACCTGGCCAACCCGGAAACACATATACGCATCCCCCGGAGTCTTCACGCTTGCCATCACAGCTTCAACCCTCGCGGCCGGAACCCCGAACTGGGTGGAAAGTCTCACTTTGAAAGCTCCGAGGTCGGCCTGAGCCTGAACATTCAGGTTTGAAATGAAAACACCCAAATCAGAGGCGGCGAGGGCGGGCGAAACCATGAGACAAGCGAGCAAAATGGCTGAGAATACTGAAAAGATTTTTTTCATCTTTACACCTCCCTAGGTTTTAATAGAAAACATGCCCATAATATTCCGCAGACTACCTTCGATTCTCAATTATATTATCGTCAAAAAATATTAAAAAAATAAATGGGTTGTAATCTTGTCCACTTCGTCCTTTTGATGAATGCCATTTTATGTGGTTGAGATGACACTTTCTGTTTTCTCTATTATCTTTCTCAAAATTGCGATTGTCTCCCTGATTCTTTCGGAGGCGAGAAGAAATTTATAGTAATCATCCACTGGCAATCCCGGCATGGTAGTTTCCATTCTCTTTCTGAGGGAGTCCAGAGTCCTGCAAATAAGTTCCAAGTCATTGATTATCCAGCATAAGTCTGCAAGGATCGTTTTCATCTGCAACCCTTTTCCGTTTCAATTCGGGAAAGATGAAAAACCCCCTATCCCATGCGGGTGGATAGAAAATTTTTCACGGATAAAGAAAATATTTCTGCTCTCAAAAAAATTTGCAAAAGTAAT
>JAOUFX010000504.1 GCA_029857975.1 Deltaproteobacteria bacterium
TGGAAGCGAGCTTCCAGAGTGCGCTACAGCAAACCTTCAGCATTGTAGGAACGGAGGGGGCAATTGAACTGCCGCATGATGCCTTCATTCCCTGGGAGAAAGACGCCTTATTCAGGTTGCGGGGTGTCGATGAGGAGGAGGGAAAAGTTGAGGTGATTCCCGGAGTGGACGAATACCAATTGATGGTCGAGCATTTCGCGGATGCCGTGCTGGGGAATGGAAGCCTGGATTTTCCTCCGGAGGAAAGCGTTAACAATATGCATGTCCTGGATGCCTTGGCCCAGGCAGCGCGAGCAGGGGGGCCAGTGGTGGTAACCAAAAGCGGATGCGCATGACTGGCTTAAAACGGAGAGCGGATGACCCTGCAGGGAGGGAGAATCCCTTATGGGTATACTCTTTGGGAAAAGGAAATGTTTATGGAAAAGATCAGATTGGGAATTAGCACCTGTTTGCTTGGAGAGAACGTACGATTTGACGGAGGGCATAAATGGGACCGTTTCCTTACGGATACCTTAGGACAATATGTGGAGTACGTTCCCGTCTGTCCCGAAGTTGAATGCGGCTTCGGGGTTCCCCGGGAGTCTTTCCGCCTGGTCGGAGACCCCAAGAATCCCCGCCTGGTCACTTCCGGTACCAACATTGATCACACGGAACGCATGGTCCAGTGGGCCACCAAGCGCGCAGCGGAACTGGAAAAGGAAAATTTGTGTGGATACATCTTCAAGAGCGGCTCACCCAGCAGCGGGATGGAACGGGTCAAGGTTTACGATCGGAACAATGTTCCGGCGAAAACCGGCGTGGGGATTTTTGCCCGGACCTTCATGGACCACTTCCCCTTGCTTCCGGTGGAGGAGGAGGGACGCCTCCATGAACCCAAGCTCCGCGAAAACTTCATTGAGCGGATCTTCACCCTGAAGAGGTGGCGCGAAGCTGCGGATCAAAAGGGAGGGCTAAAAAACCTAGTCGCCTTTCATACCCGGCACAAGCTTCTCATTCTTTCCCACAGCCCCAAACACTATCAGGAGACGGGAAAATGGGTCGCCCGGGCAAAGAGCGTTCCCCTGAACGCCCTTTATACCAAGTATCAGGAATTGCTCCTGGAAGCTCTCGGGTTGAAAACCACCCCCCCAAAAAATGCCAATGTTCTGCAGCACATGATGGGGTATTTTAAGGACCAGCTCTCCGGAGACGAAAAAAAGGAATTATTGGAAATTATCACTCATTACCGGCAGGGTTTGATTCCGCTGATCGTTCCGGTCACGCTCCTGAATCACTATGTGCGCAAATACGGTCAGCTTTACCTCAAGGAGCAATATTACCTGAACCCCCATCCGCTGGAGCTTCAGCTTCGAAACCACGTTTAAAAGGAAGAAAAGGAGCCGGCGGAAGCGAAGTGCTCCCGCCCCTGCGCTGAGTTTCAGGGAGTCCTTCTTCAGAATCGGAGCCCCAACTGGAGGGACGCGAAGGGGCCATCCTCCACATCGACTCGATTGCGGTTCCGGTCTTCATAATTTCTGGCTTCAAAATAAAGGCGGTCAAAGGCATACCCAAGCGAGAGATCAAGGGAAGCCTGCCTGGAAAGGTTCCAGCGCACGCCGGAAATAAGCCTTTTCTCGTAATAGAAAAACCGATTCCGCTTGTCGTTGCGCTCGGCGAGAAAATAACTTTCATTTTTCCAATCGAAGGTACCATAAATTTGCAGGGGTCCCCAAAACCGATAGGAGATTTTGGCCCGGACCGACCGCAAGGGAAGATAGGAAAATTCCATGGATACATCCCGGGAAGGTCTCGCTTCCAAGAAGGCAAAGGGAATTCCGATTAGGATTCGATACCGCTCGGAGGGTTCATACCAATACCCCACCCCTGGGAGGGGAACGTTATTCAAAAATTCTCTATTGTTGGAGTAGGCCAGTAAGGCAAGCCAGGCATTGCGTTCCCCGTCCGGGATGCGAAGGAAGAACGTGGCCTGGAGTTCCATGACATCTATGTTGGCAAAGAGCCGATCACTGGCCGAGCCCACAGTCAAGACAGCCCCCCCAATCCAGCCATTCTCGAAACGTTTCCGATAGAGAGGCCCCAGGCGTACATCCCAGACGCTATCGGGGAAGTCTTTTTTCGTGTCGGGCAAGATGGCTTCTGTTTTTATATCCTGCCCGTGGAAACTACCGATCACCCCCCACTCCTCTTTTGGGTCTTGAGCAATCGGGACCAGAAGGGAGGCATTATAACGCGTCATTTGCAATTCTTTATCGGCCTGGCTGGTGATGTCTTCCTTCTGATAGGGGGCGCCCTCAAAAGAGAAGGTCGTTTTCAGAAGGCCGATTTGGGGGCTGAATAATCTGGCCATTGCACCCTGCGCGCAAACCTCGCTGGGATTAGACCAGAAAAGAAACAACCCCCAAAATACAGTGAAAACCCTTTTGGCCAAATTATAGGATGGTTTCGTCAGAAACGCCATTTTGCACGCAGCCTGAATTCCCTCTTTCAATGTAGCTCTCCATGTTTTCCAATCCTTGACCAAATCCAATGCAGATATGCATTTTAAGCCTTCCAGGAAACTTCCCCCCTTTTCATCGTCTCGTCGCCTGTTCAATATTGATGGTTTCATAAAAAGCCGTCATTCCCGCGTTGGCGGGAATCCAGAATCTATGAACCCATGGAAAAGGCTGGATTCTCGTTTTTACAGGAACGACCGATAAACGAATTTGCGGACTTTTGGCGACTCCATCAAATATTAACGTGTCCAAAAAGAGAAGCAAGCAGGGAAAACCCCTATTGCTATTTTGCGATCCCTGCATTTTTTCGATTCAGGGGGCTGGAAAAATTGTGGTGGCGGAGTCTTCTTCAAGTGGCCACCCAAAAACTGAATTGTCTTTTCCCAGGCAATTCTCCCCTGTTCGGCATCGACAACATTAAAAACATGCCCTGCTTTTGGGATCACCAGAAGCTCGCAATTTTTCCCTGCAGAATTCAAATTCGAGCAGAGGCGTTGGGCTTGCTCCACAGGGAAGGTATGATCTCTTTCCCCGTAGATCAGGAGAACCGGAGCTTGGATTCGGTTGCATTTCCTTCGAAGAAACCGCTCAGGTCTCACGTGAATTAGGGGACGTGATTCAAACTTTTTCTAATAGTTCAAAGAAGCGTTACCGCATCATTCCGGTTGTGGTCATATTTCTGCGGATATGTGTTACAGGGACAAACCGGGGGCAGGTTAATAACATGATCTCCTTTTTTCCTCTGGATAACAAAGCCCTCAAGCTCAAATATTTTTCACTGACATTCACACTGGCGCTGGCATTAATTATTGATACTCGTTATGGGAGCGGGGATTCTGCCCCCGAAGTGAACGAAGGTTGAAGAACGATTGACGTTTTTTACTTCCATGATATGGGCCTCGCCGAAAAGGCCGCCAAAAACAGCCTTTTCTCCCACATCTTTGCCGGGTACCGGGATCAGCCGCACAGCCGTGGTTTTATGATTGATTACCCCGATGGCCATCTCATCGGCCAAAATGGCCGCAATGGTATGCGCATCTACCTTCCCCGGGATCGCTATCATATCCAAACCCACGGAGCAGACCGCGGTCATG
>JAOUFX010000505.1 GCA_029857975.1 Deltaproteobacteria bacterium
CTTCTTCCTGAAGTCCTGTTTTTTGAGTTTTTAGCAAGAAGGCAACATTTAAAACCCAACTCTTCAATTTGTTTTTGAAAACCGAGGCTATTTATAAGGGAAAATTTCCCTTGACTACAATTGAGGTTAAGAGTATTTTTTGATTGTTGTCGTTGTCATTTCCCCCCGTAGCCCAGTTAACCCATCAACAAACCCTCTAACCTTCTGGAGTGTCGTATGAGAATGAATTTCTGGAAGCTGCCTTCATGATGGCTCTTGCAGGATTTGGGTATTCCCTTGGTCTTTTTGTATTGGACATTTTTTCCAAGAATATAGCCCAATTTTTCAATAGCGCCCTTTTTTTGCTTCAGAAAGGAGGTACTTATGGCGCGGGAAGATATTTATCAGGCGACCAGGAAGGTTTTCGCCCTCTATGGGGCGTTTTATAATCTCGTGGTTCAACAGTTAGGGACAGAAAAAGCCCTTTATCTGCACGCTAAGGCCCATGAGCAGCTGGGGATAACGGCAGGGAAAATGCTCAGGGATAAACTCGGAAAAGAAACAGCGGGGCTTCAAAGCCTGGGCAACATCCTTCGGGAAAGCAACCTCAGCGTCGGAATCGAATCGGAGATAGCCGAAAGGAACCCAACATCGATTGTTTTTCGTAACCTTCAGTGCCCCCTTTATGACGGCTATCGGTTGGGCGGCCTTGATAATAAGACTGCAGAGACCCTGTGCCAGTGGGGCGCTCCGGCGAAACTTGGCTCGACTTTGACTTATCTAAATCCTGATACTAAATACAACCTACAATACTACCGCAGGAAACCGGACGAGCCATGCGAGGAGGTCATCCAGCTGAAAGGATAGTAGAGAAAAATAAAAACATGGGCGTTCATCGATTTTTCAAGATTTAAAAGCCTTCGATATTCAAACCATCTACGGCAAAAATGCAGGCGATTTGGTAAGGCTTGTAAGTGGCACGTAATCGCAAACTTTGATAGGCCGGTGCTACCCCCCATATATTGTGTCTCTTCTTAGTCTTTTTCCTGAAAATTGATGCCAGGGGAGATAAAAATGCACTTGACAGCCTTTCAATTCTTAACTATTTTTCAATCTTCGTTATCCCAACGGGTATCATTTAACCGAATTACCTAACCCATAACCTACCGAAGTGCGGGGGGAGGATTATTCCCATGCACTGATCCATCCATTTGGAGACCTGTTTTGGTCCTCAGTGCAAGCCATAAAGGAGATAGACAAATTCTGTAATGCTCAAGGGAGGAACCCATGGGTAGCATCTACGAGAAAGTCCGGGATAGGCTTGATAAGTTTCCACAGGGATTTCCCAAAACCGCGAACGGGGTGGAACTGGAGATATTGAAAACCCTCTTTTCTCCGGAAGAAGCCGAGCTCCTTCTTTTCCTGAGTCCTGCCGCCCCAAAACCGGCTTCCACGATAGCCGGAGAGGCTGGGCGTGAGGTCAAAGAAATTGAGGAAATGCTTTATCGAATGTCCAGAAGGGGGTTAATTTTTCGCCTCCGACCGCCGGGAGCACCGAATTTATATTTATTAGTCCCATGGGTGGTGGGAATCTGGGAATTCCAGTTGAAGAATTTGAATTTGGGTAATATCCAGTTGTTTGAAAGATATCGTGAGGAAGGCATGGTATCAGAAAGGAAAAGATCGAAGACCGGGGGATTTCGGGTTATTCCGGTTGAAAAAGAAATACAACAAATGGCCGAAATTGAGCCCTATGAAAAGGTGTCTGAGATTATTAATACTAACACCCGGTTCGCAGTCGCCGAGTGCATCTGCAGAAAAGAAAGCAAAATGCTCGGCAAGGGGTGTGATAAGCTTTTAGAGGCCTGCATGATGTTTGGGGTGGCTGCTGATTATTATATTGAAAATGGGTTCGGAAGGGAAATTACCAAAGAGGAGGCCCAAAAAATCCTGGCCCAAACCGAAGAAGAAGGTCTAGTCCATTGTTCCTCAAATCATGCCGGCAACAAGATGCTCATATGCAACTGTTGCGGATGTTGTTGTAAGGCTCTGGGGTATATCAATAAATATAAGATTTCCACGGCCGTAACCCATTCAAATTATTATGCTCAAGTTGACGAGAAAACCTGTACCGGATGTGAAAGCTGCCTCGACCGCTGCCAGGTTAATGCTATTCAAATGGAAAATGACCATGCTATGGTCGGTAAAGATCGTTGCCTTGGTTGTGGGCTTTGCGTATCCTCCTGTCCAACAGAGTCGATCTCCATGATCCATAAACGGCCGGATGAGGTGCCGCCGCTATTCATGGATGGGAATGCTCTCATTCAGGCTGTGGCCAAAGAAAAGAATAAGCCTTTTCCATTCGATTAGAGCCAACAAGAGGACATAAAAAGATACCCTGACCAGGGCGATGCCGAAGGTGCGTTCCTTGCCAGAGCAACCATGGAGTATTTATCTTCAATCCATAATTTAGTCCTGCTTTTCAAGGGGACCTGAACTTCAAATAAGGGAGGTAGACGGCGTCAGTGAATCCCAATCGAAACGGTCCATGCGGGCTTGCACATAGAACCGTCTAGTTGTGATTCTTGTCGGCCTATTCCTCGCATCGATTCGGGCAACACCGGGCGTAGCCCCAAAAGCGGGCGAAAAGAATCTCGTTCCATGGAGGCGCCTCTCCCCCCAATGGTCCGGCGAGAAGATCCCGCGGATTCAGGAGTGGCTGGACAAACAGGCTCAACTGCTAAAGGAATCCGCAAAGGGGAATGGAGCTTTGCTTGTTTTGCGGATCACGTGGATGGCGGTGGCTTTGAAGGAGGCGGAGACCACCTGGCCCTCCTGAAGGGATAAATTCTCCAGGGAATGGCCGGTCACGTAGGCCACGAGGGGGAACCCGCAATCAAGGTTAATTTTATAATAGAGGCCCAGGGGAATGATTTTGGTGATCATGGCGGGAAACACATTCCGGGCGCTGGTTGCCTCGGGATGGGGGGGAACTGCGAGGGTCACATTTTCCGGGCGGATGCAGAAGACCACCGGCTCGCCGATTCCCACTTCCCCGACCGCCTCCACCTCCGGCCCATCGATGGAGGCTACGAAGGTTCCCCGTCCTTTTCTAACCACACGCCCGGTTAGGATGGTCTCCACCCCCACAAACGAGGCGATAAATTCATCCCGGGGTTGATTCATGACTTCGTCGGGGGGGCCGATCTGTAAAATCCGGCCCTGATTCATCACCGCGATCCGGTCGGAAAGACGCAGGGCCTCCATGCGATCATGGGTGGCGAAGATGGTGGTGGTGTTGGTCTGGCGGAGGATCTTTTCCAGATCTTCCATCAGAGATTCCCGGGTGGGAGGGTCGAGAGAGGCGAAAGGTTCGTCCAGAAAGAGGATCTCGGGCTGGATGGCCAAAGCCCGGGCCAGGGCCGCTCTTTGGGCCTCCCCTCCGGAAATTTTGCGCGCCGAGCGGTCCATGAGGTGAGAGATTCCGAACCGCTGCAAGTTCTGCTTCACCCTCTTCTCGATTTCCGATCGATCCATTCCCCGGATTTTAAGCCCGGAGGCCACATTCTGGAAAACCGTCGTGTCGAAGAGCATGGGCTCCTGGAA
>JAOUFX010000506.1 GCA_029857975.1 Deltaproteobacteria bacterium
CTGTGGGAAAATCATTAATACAATTGTCATAATAATCAATGCCACTAAGAAAGGGAATATGCCCTTAAAGATTTTCTCAAGGGGTATATCAGGAGCAATCCCCTTAATGACAAACACGTTGACCCCCACCGGTGGTGTGATTACCCCCATCTCGCCTATAAGCACGATCATGACCCCAAACCAGATCGGGTCAAAGCCGAGCTTCATAACGAGCGGAAAGAAGATGGGGATGGTAAGCACGATGAGAGCCATCGCATCCATAAAAAAACCGCCGATAAAGTAGATGAAGATCAAGACACCCATAGTGGCCATGGGCGGAAGGGGAAGATGCTCCACCCATTCAGTCAATGCAAAAGGGATGTTGGATATTGCGAGAAAATGCCCGAATACTGTGGCACCCGCTAGAATGAAGAGGACCATGCAGGCAGTGCGAAGCCCGTCCTTCGTCGATCCCAAGATGACCTGCAGATCGAGCTTTTTACGGAAGAGGCCGATCATGAATGCGCCGCAGGCGCCAACGGCCCCGGCCTGTGTCGGGCTGAACCACCCGAGAAATAGGCCACCGATGGCGAGGGAAAAAAGGATAGCGGCCTCAATGATTCCGCCCAAGGACACTACCTTTGCCCGCCAGCTCGTCGGGACACCTGGTGGGCCGAGATTCGGATTGCGCAGACATAAAAGGACAACGGTGGCCACGAAAAAGATACTCAAAATTGCACCCGGTAGAATGCCCGCAACGAAGAGCTGTCCGATGGATTGCTCTGTCAAGATTCCGTACACGATCAATACGGTACTGGGGGGTATGAGGATACCGAGTGTCCCTGCTGATGCAACGGTACCTGTGGCCAGAACATCATCATAGCCATATTTTTTCATCTCGGGCAGGGCGATCTTGCCCATCGTGGCAGCGGTAGCCGCTGAGGATCCGCATATGGCCGAAAAGCCGGAGCAAGCGAGCACCGTTGCGATGGTGAGCCCCCCACGGAATTGGCCGACCCAGGTGTAGCTTGTGGAATAGAGCCGTTGGCTAATACCCGATGCAAAGGCAAAGGAACCCATCAGTATAAACATGGGTATCACGGACAGGGGATAGTTAGACAGGGTTTCGTAGACATCCTGGGCCAATAGACTGAATGCGGACTCTGCATCACTGAGATATGCAAAGCCCACCAGCCCAACAATCGCCATGGCAAAGGCCACTGGTACACGGAGAAGGAAAAGGAAAATCAAGAGTGCAATACCGAAGATTCCAGCGGTTTCAGGGGTCATCGTTTCACCAGTTGCACTATGGATTCAAACAAATAGTATAGGTAAGCCAAACAGACCGGTATAAAGGCAATGGCCGTAGCATAGGCAAAAGGATGCAGGGGGATACGGGCGGTTGGGGTGACTTCGTTCGCGATTTGCAGGTAGTGCGCATGTTCGGTGAGGCGCCACGTTAAGATGACGAAAAGGCCCAGCCCGAGTAGATTGACGAAGAGGCTAACGAACGTCTGCAGCCGTTTTGGCAGCAGGGGGACGAAAAACTCTACCGCTATATGTTGCCCTATAATAAGAGTTGATGCAGCAGCAAAGGACATGGCTATAAGCTGGGCCTGCATAATGATATCCAATGAGCCAAAGATCGGGCGGAGAAATATCTTTGCACCAATCACATCAACGGTGGTGATCAGGATAATGGCAAGCACCCCGAGGACTCCTACCACCTCGATCGCTGAGCTGATTTTTTGATTGAATGTCTCAAATTTTTTCAAGGCCGGCATAGGCATTCCCACAATGGAATTCCCTTCCCCATCCTGATCCTACGCGGGATCGGGAGGGGGAAGTTGACAAATATATCTTTTCTCTACGGCCTCAATTCTGGCGGACCGGTCGCAGATTTTATATGCAGTACCAGCTGTTTTTTGGTCAGGTACTCGGTCCGCTCTCTTAAATATTTGATCCAACCCCGGACCTCAGATTCGGCATAACCCTTGGAGACCATTCTCCGGATGTAATCCCCGATTATTGGTTCGACCGCCTCAGTCCACCGTTTGGCTTCTTCATCGGGCAGGTCAATGTACTCGACGCCCTTTGCTTTGCCAAAGGCCCGGCCATCAAAATCCTGGGCGTTCCACATCACTGCAAACCGCTCCCTGTATTCTCCGCAGAGGGTATCGAAGATCTCTTTGATATCCCGGGGTAGGCTCTCGTATTTTTTCTTGTTTATGATCACATAGAAGGGATAGGAGTTACCGACACGCCAGGTGTCCGTGATATATTTGCACACCTCGCCGAACCGAAGGTTCTTGGCCTCCCCACCACCCACGAAGGCGCCTTGGACCACGCCCTTTGATATGGCGTCATAGGTCTCCATCACCGGGGTTGGCGCCGGAGTTCCACCCAGGGCCTTGATGACATCGCCGAGGATGGCAGGGGCCCGGATGGTCAGACCTTTCATATCCTCCAGCTTCCGCACCGGCTTCACGGTCATCAGCATGCTGGGAGTATTCGCATGGAACCACATCACCTTGAAGCCTCGGAATTCCTTGGGTTTGAACGTGTTATAAAAGTCATTCATGATCTGGTTGGCAACCCAGCCGCTGGGATACCCCAGTGGCAGCTCCGCGGCCTCCATGACCGGAAAGCGGCCGGGTGTATATTCGATATGGGAGAACCCGATGTCCGCAATCCCTGTCTCAACGCCCTTGATCACCCCGGGAGCATTGAGCAGGGAGCCGCCGGGGAAATAACGAGTTTTCACCCTGCCGCCGGTTCTGCTCTCAAGTTCAGCGTTGAACTCTTCACATATCTTTGATTGTCCCGCGGGAGCAGGCAAGTAGTTGGCAAATTTGAAGTTGATCACCTTCTGAGCATTGGCCTTTCCAGAGGGCAAGAGTGTTACCATGAGTCCCAGACAGATCGTTCCCACCAGAACTACCATGGATAATCTATTCTCTCTCATCGCTATTACCTCCTTTTTTCGTTGAAGATGATACGAAACCTTCATGGAAAGCTCTTTTCACCTCCTTTCCTCCACTCCCCTTCACCCATTTCGCATATTGTCCTTCGAAGCAGCTATTGAGCGGATAAAGAAGCGTCGCGCCAGGATATGAGTTGATCTTCGCCCGACCATTTGTAGGGTTCTTTGTCTCGTTGCAAAATTACCCAGTGAGGACCGACACCGGGCGAGTGACCGGAAGATAGTTAGCGACCTTCAGCTTGATGACATTCGTCCCTCACACAAAGGAACGGATTGCAAAAATGAGACAACGATAGTTAGTAGCAACATGATGCTTTTTCTGATATCGTACCTTCTTTAGTATAAAATTTGCCCCTGCATCACCATGACACATCTCCAACCTTTCTCTGGAAACTTCCGCCCTGTGCCTGCCAGTAGGCAAGGGTAGTGAACTTCACTATCAGTTTAAATTCTATTTTTGCTTGCCAGGAATAACGTTGGCTCATCCTTTCCTAATAGGTAATATAGTTCGGTAAGAAGGTAGCAATCTGCGGGAAAATAATTAATATGATCGTAACAATAATCAATGCCATAATGAAGGGGAATATCCCCTTAAAGATTGTCT
>JAOUFX010000507.1 GCA_029857975.1 Deltaproteobacteria bacterium
TGTCTTCCAGTTCGACAGCGGCAAAACCCGCAAGATCCGTCTCGGCGACGTGGAGAAGGGCTTTCAAGAAGCGGACACCATCGTCGAAGGCAAGTATACCAACTCCATGAACGAACACGCCCCGATAGAACCTCAAGTCTCGGTGGCTTACCTTGACGAGGCCGACCGGCTGGCGATCCACACGGTCAGCCAGGACCTTTACTTCCACCTGGGGATGCTGACCGCTATCTTCAACCTACCCATGAATAAGATCCGCTACATCGGAGGAACAGTCGGCGGCGGTTTCGGGTCCAAGAACGACATCCACTGCGACCATGTGGCCGGCCTCATGGCTCTCAAAATCCGCAAGCCGGTGAAGTATCGCCTGACCCGCACCGAGGAGACCCTCTACACCACCAAGCGCGGGGCCTGGACCTTTGAATTCAAGGACGGGGTGAAAAAAGACGGTCGAATCGTCGCCCGCCAAATTCGAACGATTCACGACACCGGCGCTTATTCCGGTATGGGACCCTACGTGGTGGACAAGAACTCCATTCTGGTCGCTGGACCCTTCTTCATCCCGAACATCTGGATTGATGGCACCTGCGTTTATACGAACAAGCCGCCGGCCAGTTCCATGCGCGGTTTCGGGATCATCAACGGGACATCCGCTGAGGAGCTCCAGATGGATCGGATCGCCGAGATCATCGGGATGGACCCCTGGGAGATCCGTTTTGTCAACGCCTGGCGTGATGGTGAGCTGGGGGCTACCCAGTTCCAGGTCGTGGCAGCGGGCCTGATTGAAGCGATGAAACGAGCCGCCGAACTGGCCGGCGTAGAACTCCCGGCCCGTCTCAAGGCCATGAGTTCGCGGAGGAGGTAAAAGTCATGAAAAAGAAAGGCGTAGGGATTTCGTGTAATACCCATCCCGCAGGGTTGAAAGGGGGCGGAGACCCCAGTCAGGCGCAGATCCGCCTGAAACCCGACGGGACATTTGACCTCCTGGTGGGCGCGGTGGATATCGGTCAGGGCTCCAAGACCATTTTGCGGCAGATCGCTGCCGACGAGCTGGGGGTTCCTCTGGAGGCTATCACGGTGAACAATTTTGATACCGATATCGGCCCGATGTGCACCGGCACCTTCGCCAGCCGGGTGACTTTCATGGACGGGAACGCAGTCATCCGGGCGGCGGCCGACCTTAAGAAAAAGATCCGCGAATGGGCTGCAGATGTATTAGAGGCCAACCCGGAGGACATTGAAGTCGCCGATAACAAAGTATTGGTGAAAGGCTCCCCTGGGATTTCTAAGACAATGTCGGAAGTAGGTTCGATGGTCAACTGGGGGGGTCAGTTCCTGGTGGGTACCGGTTCTTTCATCCCCGGCGCAGGGCAGGGCTTTGATCCGGAAACGGGAAAGATGACGGCCATTGCTTCGCTGGCATTCGGCGCCTGCGTGGCGGAAGTTGAGGTGGACACGGAAACGGGCGTCGTGGAATTGCTCAAGCTGGTACAAGTCTACGAGATCGGCAAGGCGATCAACCCGCTTTTGTGCAAAGGACAAATCAACGGTGGGGCTATGATGGGGATTGGTTTTGCCCTCACGGAGAACTACACCCCCTACTACCCCAAGATGGATTTCGCCCCCACTGGCCTGGCAGACTACATCTTGACCACGGCAGCGGACATGCCCCCGGTTATGGTCTCCGACATCGTGGAAGTTCCCCATCCCAATGGGCCGCGGGGAGCGAAAGGTTTCTCGGAGATGACCGCCAGCGCAGCACCGCCCGCCATCCTGTCTGCTATCCATAATGCCATCGGCGTGTGGATCATGGATTATCCGGCGACACCCGAGCGGATCCTCAAAGCGCTGAAAGAAAAAAAAGCAAAAGGTTGAAACGATTTTGGTGTTTGCTAAGGAAGGATGGGGCAGGATGTGGGCTACTCTATCCTCTCATTCTATAACCTATAATCTCTTAATCTCTGTACCCGCTTTTGATCAATATAGAAAATGCTTTTAAATCCCCCCCCTTTTATTAAAGGGGAGTGAGGGGGGATTTTTGCCGCCCAGACGGGATTCGCGGGTGACGGACCCGTCCTGAAAGATTACGGTTATCTCTTCGCGCCCCCCATGAATCATTACAGTTCCCGGATGAAAAACATTGACAAGGCGTAGCCATGCGGCTACAATATATTTGTGAATGAAATTCGGAAAACCGATACTTATGCCCGTTGGCTTGATAGTCTGCGCGACATTCATGCCCGCGCGCGAGTTCTGGCTCGTGCCGAGCGATTGGTCGCTGGGAACCCAGGAGATGTAAAGCCCGTTGGTGAAGGCGTCTCGGAATTGCGAATCGATTATGGCCCTGGTTACCGGATCTACTTCACGATGCGCGGACGCGCTGTAATAATTTTGCTTGCCGGTGGCGGCAAGCGCACGCAGGCCACCGACATCAAGACGGCATTGCGCCTCGCACGCAACCTGTAGGAGGGAATGATGAGCAAGACCAAAACAACCCGCTACGATGTTGCCGAGCATCTGCGGACCCCAGAGGAAATGGCTGCATATCTTGAGGCCTGTCTTGAGGAGGCCAACGGCGATGCTGCGTTCATTGCCAAGGCGCTGGGCGATATCGCCCGTGCTAAGGGTATGGCGCAGGTCGCGCGTGACGCTGGTCTGTCCCGGGAAAGTCTTTATAAGGCCCTCTCCGGCGAGCGTAGTCCCGGTTTCGACACGATCCTCAAGGTGATGGCGGCACTTGGATTAAAATTGCATGCCGAAGCGTCTCATGGCTAATACTGCCCGGCCCAACCAGTCATGCAACGCCGGCTCCCCTGCGGCTAGCGGGTTAACTTATCGTTATTGCAAATCCGATATTTTTCATGAAATTACCAGGGATTGAAAAATTTCGATATGTAAACCTTTATGGTATTTTTTAGAAAAGAATGGCAATTTGGGGTATTGACACGCTTTCAAAACGGTCGTTAGGAGGAAAGGATATATCGCGATAATGCGGTCGATTACATTTTGGATTGGGGGAGTGTCGGCCATCACGGTTGAAGTAACCGAACAGATGTTTTAACTTAGAGAGAAATCACCAGGAGGAGGTCGCACATGATCAAGGTAAGCGTGATGTACCCGTATTCGGAGGGCAAGGGGTTTGATATGAAGTATTACTGCGAGAAGCACATGCCCATGGTCAAGCAAAAGCTTGGCAGCGCCTGTAAGAGCATCGCGGTAGAGCAGGGAATTGCGGGAGGGGCGCCGGGAACACCGCCGACCTACGTCGCAATGGGGCATATCTATTGTGAGTCGGTCGAGGCTTTTCAGGCTGCTTTCGGGCCGCATGTGGCGGAAATTATGGCCGACATACCGAACTACACCCCGATTCAGCCCATCATTCAGATAAGCGAAGTCAAAATTTAGGCCAAAGAAGATGAGTGTGCTCTTCGCTCTGGCGGCAGCGCCCGCGGAGGCGGAGACGCCCCCCAATCCAACTGCGGGGCGAACGGACAGGTACAAGCGCAGTGCTGCAGCGGTCGTACTTGTTGGCCCGAAGTTCACTCAGACGTCGTCGAAGCTT
>JAOUFX010000508.1 GCA_029857975.1 Deltaproteobacteria bacterium
GAAACGCCTACAAAGGATCTGGAAGAAAAAAAACAGGATTGCCCTGGGAATGATGTCGGGAACTTCGACCGATGGGGTGGATGTCGCCTTAACCCGGATATCGGGAAGGGGATTAGACACCAACGTCCATCTTTTATCTTTTGCAACGTACTCCTTTACGCCTCAGATGCGCCATCGGATCCTCCATCTTGTTTCGGCCAGTACCGAAGAAATCTGCGAAATGAATTTCATCTTGGGTGAAATCCTGGCCAATTGCGCTTTGAAGCTTCTTCCTCATGCGGGCTACAAACCCGAACAGATCGACTTCATCGGGTCCCATGGACAGACCGTTGCTCACCTCAGCGGAGCTGCCGGCCGGAGGAACTCGACTCTGCAGATCGGGGAGGGCGCAGTCATTGCGGCGCGAACGGGTGTGATCACGGTCTGCGATTTTCGCCCGGCCGATATCGCCGCTGGAGGAACCGGTGCCCCTTTGGTTCCCTATGCTGATTTTGTTCTTTTCCGGAAAAAAGGAAAAATCCGGGCCTTGTTGAACCTCGGCGGGATCGCCAACATGACCATCGTCCCCGAAAAACTGGATGAAGTGATCGCTTTCGACACGGGGCCCGGCAACATGGTGCTGGACGGTCTGGTTGAAATAAAATACCAAGGAAGAAAAAGGTGGGATGCTGGCGGCCATATCGCCGCCAGGGGAAAGGTCGATAAAAGTCTTTTCAGGGATTTGATGCGCCATCCGTATTTAAAACGCCAACCACCCAAGTCCACGGGAAGAGAAACTTTCGGAGCGGCTTTCGTTGAAGATTTATGGATCAAGGCCCAAGGGATGCCTTTCGCGGACCTGATGGCTACAGCTGCCTATTTTACCGCCGCCTCCATCCATCGTAATTTTGACCAATTCATCTTTCCCAGATTTGCCGTGGATGAAATTTTCGTCTCTGGCGGGGGCAGGCACAACCGAACCCTTATGACTTTTCTGGCAAGTCTTTTCCGTCCGGTTCCCTTATGCCCATTGGACGAACTGGGTATGAATGGGGATGCCAAAGAAGCCGTAGCCTTCGCTCTCTTAGCAGATGCGACGATCCAAGGCATGCCGGCCAACGCTCCCCAGGCGACCGGCGCCGAGCGGCCAGCCATTTTGGGGAAAATCATATTGTGAAGCGGCCAAGGTGGAGTGAACAGCTCCCAATGATAATAATAATTTAAATAATGGAAGGTAATAAAATGGATGAATCTTCCTGGAGAGAAAAGTTCATAGCGGCCCAAGAAGGGATATCCCTGGAAGATTATCGAGGGCGGAAAGGAAATATTTTGGTCATCGCTCCCCATCCCGACGATGATGTCCTGGGGGTAGGGGGCACGATGGCCGCAGCGTCTCATCAGGGAAAAGGAGTTTTTGCGGTTTATGTCACCGACGGCCGCAACAGCCCCCGCAAGGATCAAAGTATCTCTGATGATGCTACGGCCTCCCGCCGCGAGAAAGAAGCCATATCCGCTTTACAGGCTGTCGGTGCTGTAGGCGCGTTTTTCCTGAAAAGGCGAAGTGAAGAATTGGCAGGAGAAGTGGGAGCGAAAACCGGGAAGGAGCTAACGGAGATTCTTCAGCTTATCCAGCCTGAGGAAGTTTTCCTGCCGGCTCCCTACGAAAGGCACCACACCCATCAACGGTGCACCCGCTTGGCGATCGATGCTCTCCGGGCTGCCGCCGGAGTGAAATCGGTACTGCTGGGCTACAGCCTCTGGGGGTGTTTCTGGGGGGAGAAAGGGCGGGTGGTTCGGGACATCAGCCCTTATATAAAGAAAAAAGTAGAGGCGGTTCTTGCTCACGCGAGCCAGATCGATTACAAAAGCTACCAGCAGGGCATCCTGGGGAAAAACAATTACGAAGCCATCTTCTGGGAAAGCCATCAAATCCAAGAGTCCGCCTTCGTGGAAATCTTTTTGGATATGAATGAACTATTGGAAGATAGAAACATGACCCTGGCAACCTTTATCCGACAGGATATGGAGGCATTTATCCAGGCTTTCGGCCTATTCTGAACTTTAAGAGTGTTTTCCGTTGTCTTTTCTTGCCCACCCTCATTTTTAAAGGTTGCGTTTTCATTCCTGGTGGTACTCCGGTCCAGGCGGATAGGGCACCTGGCTTTTTTATTGACAGCCTGGTCGGGAAATGGTAAGAGCCATAGAAAAAATCCTGTAAGAAAGGAGGAGGTATGAATCGGAAAAAAGGACTTGTTTTCATGGTTTCTCTCCTGAGTATCTTCGGGTTATTGGTTTTTGGCCCAGCCCGAATGGCACCGGCGGAAATCATCAACATCGGCTATACCGGACCTCTGAGCGGGGGGGCTGCCAAGTATGGCCGCAATAACCTGCAAGGCGTGGAGATGGCCGTTGACGAAATTAATGCCGCCGGAGGGATCCAGGTCGCGGGAAAGCAATATACTTTTAAGGTCATCTCTCTGGATGACCGGTATAAACCGGCGGATACGGTGACTAATGCCCGCCGGCTCGTCGAACTCCATAAGCCGCCGTTTATCTTCTGCCCGCACAGCGGGGGTATCCTGGCCATGTTAAAATTCAACGAACAGGAAAATTTTATCATTCACGGATATACCGATAACCCTGCTGTTCTCCTGCAAGGAAGTAAGCTCTTGGTGAAAGCGCCCATGTCCATGGGATTTTACAATTCTGGCGTCATAGAACTCGGCTGGAAAAAAGGCTGGAGGAAGGGCGCGCTCCTTTGCGGAACCCACGAAGCCGGTAAGATGGCCGAAAAAACATTTGAAACATTATGGAAAGACCATGGGGGGGAAATCGTTGCCAATGCCCCGGCCGACTACGGCAAGGTTACGGATTACTATCCCTATCTTACGAAAGTTTTGGCTGCCAAACCCGATTGTATCTTCCTCTACGGCCCCTCCGAACCGTCCGCCATGATCATTTCCCAGGCGCGGGAACTCGGTTTTAAGGGAGGCTTTGTATTAGGTTCACAGTGCAAGTTAGATGAGATGGAAAAGGTAACTCCGCTGAAGCTTTTATCCCCCAGTACCGGGGTATGCCCGGTAGGGATGATGCCTCTGCCGCTCATGCAGGAATACTCAAAAAAGCATAAAGAAAAATTCGGCACGATACCCACCTCGGAATCGGCGTTTAACTATGAAGTGATGTACATATTTACCGAGGCGATGAAGAAAGCAGGAACCACCGCCCAACTGAACAAAATCATGGCGGCAATTCCCGAAGTTTTACCCGTAGGGAAACACGCCATTCGGGGCATCCATACCATGACCAAAGAAGGGCAATTTCTTTCCGGCTATTTTGCCATGGAAATCGCCGAAGGGAAATTTACCCGACCGTTCGATATTGATCCGCGACCCTGGTATAAAAAATACGGCGCCACCTGGGTTCCTAAAAAGTAAATCCCGCCGCATTTAGCCCGTAAAATGAGGATTTCCCGGGGGGGGTTGAAGAATCACCCCCCCCAGCGGAATAAATTCTAAACAGAGGATCAGCGATGGCGCTTTTTATCCAGCAAGTATTGAACGGGATCATGCTGGGCA
>JAOUFX010000509.1 GCA_029857975.1 Deltaproteobacteria bacterium
CATTTCTCTGACCCATTTCTCTTAAGCCAGGAAGGACATAACCCCGGCTGTGATCAGAATGTTCAAGAGAGATAAAGGAAAAAGAACCTTCCAGCCGAATTTCATCAATTGATCATAACGGAAACGGGGATAAGTTGCCCGGATCCAGATGAAGCAAAAGATAAAGATGAAGACTTTAATCAGAAACCAAATTATCGGTGGCAGAAAAGGACCGTGCCAGCCCCCGAAGAAAAGGGTGACTGCCAGCGAACTGACCACCAGGATGTGGGCATATTCCGCCAGGTAATACAAGCCGAACTTCATCGAACTGTATTCGGTCTGGTATCCGGCCACCAGCTCATTCTCACATTCCGTCAGGTCAAAGGGGGTTCGGCTGCACTCGGCCACAGCGGAGATCAAGTAGATGATGAACCCGAGGGGTTGATAGATAATAAACCATACCTGCGATTGGGCTTCCACGATCTTCACGGTGGATAAAGATCCCGTGATCATCAGGACCCCGATGATGGAAAGCCCCAGGGAAAGTTCATAGCTGATCATCTGGGCCGAAGAGCGGATGGCCCCCAACAAAGAGTATTTGTTGTTGGATGCCCAACCTCCCATGACCACCCCATAAACTCCCAGGGAAGAGATGGCGAAGAGATAAAGCAACCCTACGTTCACATCCGCCACCACCATGTCCACCTTGTACCCCAGGATGGTGATGTTGTCCCCGAAGGGAATAACGGCGTAACTCATCAGCGCGGTAATCACAATGACGGTGGGGGCAAAGATGTAAATCAGCCGGTTGGCGTGGGGGATGATGATGTCTTCCTTGAAAAAAAGTTTAATCCCGTCGGCAATGGGCTGAAGCAATCCAAAAGGCCCCGCCCGATTCGGCCCATAACGGACCTGCATATGGCCGAGAACCTTTCTCTCCATCAGGGTCATATAGGCCACGATGAGGAGCATGGCAGTAAAAACGATCAGTACTTTGACAAGGGCGATGAGAACGAAAGCCAGCATATCTTTCCCTCTTTCCGATGGGGTTTGAGGCTAAGCCTTTTCTAATTGCACCCGGGTGATGGCTAAATCACGCCCGGTTAGATGATTCCCACCCCCTTGGCCGAAATGATAGGGGATGAAAAGAGTGCCCGGAGCCACTCCTGAGGAAATGAAGGCCTTAACCGTCACCTCCCCATGTTGGGACCTGAGAATCACCTGCTGGTGATTCTCCAGGCCAAGTCTGCGGGCGTCCGCAGGATGCACTTGGACAAAACTTTCCGCCTGCAAACGGGCCAGTCCCGGGCTCATCAGCGATAAAGAACCGGAATGAAACAGGGTGGGCCCCGTGATAAGGACCCAGGGAGATCCTGCGGCTGGGAGATCTTCCTCGTATTCTGCCGGGAGGAATTTTCCTTTCCCCATGGGGAAATCTTTTTCGTAAAGAATTGGCGTTCCCGGATGATCCGGCGCTACGCAGGGCCACTGCAGCCCCAACGGGTTTTCCAGTCTGGAATAATCCATTCCCGCGTAAAGGGGGACGAGTTTCCTGATTTCGTCCATTACGGCTTCGGCGGAAGCTCCCGTAAGGGTATATCCTAAGGATTTGGCCAATTGTTGGAAAATCCACAGGTCCGGCCGAGCCAGGCCCGGGGGATCTATCGTGCGCCGAACCCGCTGGACTCTGCGCTCGGTATTGGTAAAGGTCCCTTCCTTCTCCACAAAAGAAGCCGCCGGAAGGACCACCTGGGCCAAAGATGCGGTCTCCGAGAGGAAACAATCCTGCACCACCAGGAAGTCTACCGCCGCCAGGGCTTTCTTGGTCCGGGAAGAATCAGGGTAGGTGACCACGGGATTCTCCCCGACGATGTACAATCCCTGAATTTTCCCTTCCTCAGCGGCCTGGAGGATCGCCAGGGCTCCCATCCCCGGTTGTTCCGGGATGGAAATTTTCCAAGGGGTTTCGAACCGGCTCCGTTCGGCAGGATCCTGTAAACGGGCGTAGCCGGGAAGGAAGTCGGGCGTCACGCCCATATCCAGGGCGCCTTGGGAATTGTTCTTCTCCCCGAGGATGAAAATTCCGGAACTCTCTTTCCCGATCTGCCCGGTCAATAGCGCTAAATTGGAGGCGGCCGAGGCCAGGGCTCTGTCTTGCTTGCCCGAAAAAGCGCCGGTGGAAATTAAAATGACGCCTGCCGGTGCCTGGGTAAATAAGCGGGCCGCTTCCGTGAAAGAAGCCGCGGGAACTCCGGTGAGGGCTTCGACCTTCTCGGGAGAATAGTTCTCCAAGGACTGCTGCCAAGAGGCGAATCCTTCGGTCCGCGATTGGATAAATTCCTCTTTAGCCAGGCCTTGCTGGAGGATGGCTTGCATCATACCGTTGATTAGGGCGACTTCGGTTCCGGGTTGGACCTGAAGGTTGAAGGCCGAAAATTTGTTCAAATATATATTGCGGCTGTTCACCACGATGAGCTTGGCCCTTCTCCGCTTCACGGCCAGAATGATCTCGGATTTGATTACCGGATGGGTCGCGGATAAATCCGAGCGCAAGGCGATGATAACGTCGGCTTTGCGGATCTGGTTGATGGAGTTGGTGGTGGCTGCATATCCCAGAGAATCCTGCAAAGCCAGGTGGGCCGCATAGCTATACCCGCCGGCGTGGTCTAAATGGTTGGTTCCCAGTACTCCGCGCACGAATTTCTGGAAAGAAAAAAGCTCTTCATTGGTCAACCGCGGGGAACACAAACCGGCGAGAGCAGTTCCACCCTGCTCAGCTTTGATTTCTTTCCAGCGCTGGGTTACCAGGCCGATGGCCTCCTCCCAGGAAGCCTTGACCAAAGAACCATTTTTCTTGATCAGGGGGGTGGTCAGCCGCTCCTGGCTGTGAATATACTCCCATCCAAAACGCCCCTTCACGCAGAGGTTGCCTTGATTGATCCCCGCGTCCTCATCGGCCCGCACGCGTAGAATCCGGTCGTTTCTCGCCCCTACCGTAAACGTGCAGCCCACGCCGCAGTAGCCGCAGGTGGTGTTCGTTTCCTGCAGGTCCCAGACTCTGGCCTTATGGAGGAATATCCGGTCGTTCAAGGCTCCCACCGGGCATACCGATAAGCATTGGCCGCAGAATTCACAGTTCATCGGCCGGTCAAAGTCCGTACCGATTTTCGTATTCCAACCCCGGTTCAAAAAGGAGAGTTCATTGGCGCCCACGACTTCGTCGCAAATCCTGACGCACATGCCGCAGAGGATGCACCGGTTTACGTTGCGCTCGATAAATGGGGAGACGTGATCCGGGGGAAGGTTCGCCTTCTCTCCCTTAAAGGGATTCTCACTTACGCCGTATTCGTAGACCAGATCCTGCAACTGGCACTGACCTCCGGCATCACACACCGGACAATCGAGTGGATGGGTGATCAGAATTAATTGCAGCTGAATCTTGCGGGCTTTGATTACCTCGGGGGTGTTGGTCAAGATCTCCATGCCATTGCGAACGGGGGTGAAGCAGGCAGGGATCAACCCCTTGCGACCCTTCTGTTGCACCACGCAAATGCGGCAGGCCCCGAAAGGCATCAGG
>JAOUFX010000012.1 GCA_029857975.1 Deltaproteobacteria bacterium
GCACATCGACGCCATCGAACCCAGCTTCTTTGGCCCAGACGGAGGCCCGGATATGGGCCGCAACGATTTCCCGGATTTCTTCTTTCGTAAGGGCCCTCGGAACTTCTGCGCCCGGGTAGGCCGGCAAGGCCGAAGGGGCTACCGGTTGAAGCCCGGTCACTTTGGAAGAGGCTCTTCCTCCTGCATGGTGGATCTGGATGAAGATTTTAACGCCGTTATTCAAGGCATGAACCGCATCAGTCAGGCTTTTCAATTTTTCGGAGTGCTCCGGCGACGCCAAACCGAGTTGATTCTTGTATCCTCTCCCCTCGAGCGTGAAAAACGTCCCTTCTACAATGATGAGGCCGACTCCTCCTTTGGCCCGTTCCATATAGTAGGAAGCCAGTTTCTCCGTAGCGAAGCCCTCGGGTGTGGCGTAATTCATGGTCATGGGAGACATGACCAAGCGATTCTTCAACGGGGTGCCCCCGATCTGAAATGGTTCAAATAAATGGCGATACTTCATCCAGTTACTCCTTGGCGATAGACTTTCTCTTTAAATTTTGAAACAGGAACCCGTGCTCATAGCCCAGATGGGGTGGGAGTTGATCTTCCTGCGAAATCGGTCCGCTCAAAAGGTCTACCGGATCACCGGAAATTCTTTCCTGTTTTCTCATCAGGCGCAGGAGGACTCCCGTCCCCGATACATCTCCCCCTAAAATAAACCCGATCAGCCTCCGGTCTTTGATGACGATTTTACGATAAACCTCATTGGTTTCCCTAAAAAGAAGGTCAAGGCCAGATTGCTTCTCATAATACGAGTGGCCGGCGGACAGGACCCGCAGGCCGAAAAGATTAAGGGCATTCAAGGCGAAATTATGAGTATACCTCCGACTTTCTCCGGCCATATTCCGACCTGCAACCATCCCCTGCCGCGTCGCCGCCGCCCAGGTGGCGTTATGGGTGCGCTCCAGGGTGATCGAATCGATCGTGACGGTAGCGTCCCCCGCGGCATAGATACCCGGAATATTCGTTTCCATTCGCTCATTCACGACAATTCCACCTCGAAGCTCAATTCCAGAGCCCTCGAGAAACTTGGTATTGGGCCGGACGCCGACGGCCTGAATCACCCTTTGACCGGAAAACATCCGTCCGTCTTGCAAGCGTACCCCGGTCACCCAGCCCTGTTCATTGAGGGCCTCAACAACCTCCACATCGGTTTCAACCCGGATCCCTTTTTCCCGCATTTTCCTGGCCACAAGGGTTGAGGCCTTCAGGTCGAAGATGCGCGAGGCCAGTTTTGGCTCCTTCTCAAGGATCGTCACTTGCAATCCTTTCTCCCTGAGGTGGCAGGCGAGTTTGAGTCCGATGAAACCCCCGCCGATAATGACGACTTTCCCGATTATAGATTTACTCTCCAGAACGGCTTCGGCGTCAGCAAGGGTGCGCAGGGCGGTAACTCCCTTTGATCCCATCCTTGGAAAGGACAAGGCGATGGGAATGGCCCCCGTGGCGATTAGGAGCCGATCGTAGGAGATAACCCGGCCATCCTCCAGTTTCAATTCCTGGGAGGTGGAATGCAAGGATTTCACCTTGGTATTTAACCGCACATCAATCTTTCTCCGTTCCCCCCACGAGGGATCCCGAAAGAAGAGTGCCCCCCGGCCGACCTCTCCGCCCATCCAGTAGGTAAGCATCACCGGTGAATGGGCCGGGCTGCTTTCTGCCGTAAGCATCGTGATGGAGCTTTCCGGGTCCCGGTCACGAATGGCCTCGGCGGCGAAGATTCCGGCAGGTCCGCTACCGATGATGACATGGTGCCAAAGTTTCATGCCAAGCAATCCAGGATCTTGGAAGAGAGATCCCCCTCCCAAGAGAGGAGATAAGTGTTGCCCAACTTCCTGCGCAGCCCTTCCAAGAAGAATTCTTCAGCCTCCTTGTTTCCGTGTATGGGCAATGGAGGAATGGAGGTCACCTTGAATCCTAGAGCCAGCGCACCGAGGACCGTTGTTACCTTCGTTGTGGTGACCAGGACAACCACCCTGAGGTCCGGGATGGCCAGAGACCCACTCGCAGAAACCTCCTGTCCCAAGTCCACCAGAGCGCCGGTGTTGCTCAAACGAATCAGGGGAAAGGCCTTATCCAGCGTTGGCAAGAGCTCATCCACCCGACGTTGTTCCGGTTCGGGAAGGGGTGATTCGCTTGCGGACAGCACAACGATGAAAGGTGGGGGTGGAACTGCAATACCACCCAAGAGGGTCGAAACCCTTTCCCCGGGAAACGTCTCCTTTTTTTCCATCAATAAACGGAGATCCTCCCGGAGTCTCTGGGAAAGGAGGACGATCAGAGAGAGATCAAGGCATTCTTGAAGAGGACCTTCGACTCCTGATGATTCGGACTTGTTTCTCCCCCAAGAGTTTAAAAGGAGCTGGGTCAAGCTGATGGGCTGAGAAGGGTCGTCAAAGGGAGAGGGCCACGCCTTCTGGGGGAAAAATCTGAACAGGAAGGAACGGTGGCCCTCGGGAACCGGAGAGATGAAGTTCCTCGCCTCCCGGAGTAGGACCTGGATTGCTTTCCGCAAGGGTAGCCTGGGAGCAAGACCATACTTTTCGAAGAGGATCTTTTTGGTCCATCTCACTTCGCCTTTCTGGGCAGGGGGTGGCGGATTCCATGTTTGGAGCTCGATGATCAATGCTCTCCAGCGGCTGATTTCCCAAGCCGCCTCGGTTTGAACAAATCCGAGAAGATTCTGGGCAACCACCGCCTCGGCGTTCATTCCGCAAAGACCGGTGAGGGACTCCTGCTCAAAAGGGCTTAGACGGCAAGGCCCGAGAAGACAGCCTGAACAACAAAGGCCCAGAAGCCCGTATCCACACGCTGGCAGCATCTCCTTTTTTTTATCGGTCGGCCGCACGGTCTCTCCTCATGTCTTGGGCGAACTTCTTTTTCTTCTCCCCGGCAAAAGAGTTCGCCTCCTGATAGGCGAGGGCTTGGGTCTGACACGCCCTCACGCAGGGAGGAACAGCCTCTTCAAGACATAGGTTGCATTTCACCACTCGTTTCTCCTGCTCGTCGTAATGAAAGGCTCCGTAAGGACAAACGAGGACGCACGAGCCGCAACCTACGCAGTTTTCCGAGTTATGAAAAATCTTCTTCCCCCCATCTTCTCTGCGCAAGCTTCCGCTGACGCAGGCTTCCACACAAGGAGCAGAAAGGCATTGCTGACAGACCCATATCCAGGGGGTTCCGCGGTCAAAGGTGATGGACATTCTGGGCGCCGGCCTTTGCTCGCCGGAAAGGCTGCGCACCTCTGAAATCCCCATGGATTTCATCTGGCAAGCAAGCATGCAAGAAAGACATGCCAGGCAGCGTTCGGGATGGAAGAAAATTTTTCTCTCCATCTCACGGCACCCCCAGGACCTTCAAAGTTTCTGGGTTGGGAATCCCGGTCTTCTTGTCCCACCCTCGGGCCTCATAATATTCATCCAGGAGCTGGTCGTATTCCTCCCGTTTAAGTTTCGACCCTTTCCCCGGACCATCCGGTAGTTCCTCTTCGAAGAAACGCCGTGGTGGATAATCAGATTCCCTCCTGCATCCTTCGCGAACATTGAAAAGTTTCTCGACATTGTAGACCCGTTCACCACAATGGTATAACTGTTCTTTAGTCATGGGTAGGCCGGTCGTGGCGACGAAAATCTCGTTCATTAGCTCCAAGCCGCGCCTGATGAGCATGGGGAAGCTGCGCGACCGGTTCCACGCGAAGATACATACCCCCATCAGGTTGGGAATGGTTACCCAGTTTTCACTCCAGGCCACCATCTTGCCCTTGCCTTCTAAGGATTTAAGATTGCTTACCGCTTCCGTCCCGAAGTAAGCTTTCGCTTCCTCGGGCTTGATAAACTCGTCGATATAGGGGAAACCCCGAAGATGGCAGGACCCCCGGGTCGACACAGCGTAAGTAAGGGCGCGGGTGGGCAGACTCCTGGGATCACTCGCATCCACCTCCAGCCCTTTGACATGAATGGCGTAATAATCAGCCTGCAACCGCTCGCCCATGATTTTTGTTCCTTCGGCGAGTAGATCTCCGAACCCTTTCCGGTAAGCGATTTTTTCGATGAAATGGAGGAGGGCTTCCCCATTACCAAAAACAAGTTCCACACCATCCACCTGCTCTTTGGTCAAAATCCCCCTTTCGTAAAGTTCCATGGCCATGGCAATGGAAGACCCGGCCGTCTGTTCATCAATTCCGTATTCGTCGCACAGATAATGGGCCCGCAGGATGATGGCCGGATCCGTAATATAAGGCTTGGCCCCGAGGGGGTTGATCGAATCATATTCCGGGCCTTTGGCGTAGGTGGGTGCGAAAGGGCCTTCCTTAATGGCCGAGTACCTGCGACATCGTACCATACAACCCATACAACCCATAACCTTTACTAAAAATCGCTCGCGAAAGGCTTCCCCGCTTATCTTCTCCCACCCCTCTATGGTTGCTCGTTGAAAGTTTTTCGCGCCCCAGATCCCTAACTTTTGTCGATGCTCGACCAAGTTGGCGGTCCCCAATCGTCGCAGGACGTCCGTCCACACCTCTCCCTCAAGGGTTTGCCGGTAGGCATCCACCGCTTCTTTAAAGCGCCTCGGGTCGGCAATGCCCACATCTTGAGAACCCCGGACAGCTACCGCTTTCAGGTTTTTCGATCCCATGACGGCTCCCATGCCGCATCTTCCGCCTGCTCCCTCTCCATCCGTCATCACGCAGGCGTAGCGAACGAGATTCTCCCCCGCGGGACCCATAGCGCAGATATGAATATCCTCGTCACCCAGCTCCTCCTTAAGGAGATGATTCGTCTCGGAAATCTTGTGGCCCCATAGATGCTTCGCCGGTCGTAATTCGGCTTTCCCGTCCCTCACCCACAGGTAAACGGGAGAGGAAGATCTTCCGCGCAGAACAATGGCATCAAAACCTGAATATTTCAGCTCGGGGGAAAAATAGCCCCCAGAGTTGGTATCTCCTAAGATTCCAGTCAGAGGCGATTTGGCAGCGACCACGAGACGGCTCGCCGAAGGGGTGGGTGTTCCATTGAGTGGTCCGGCAGCGATGATCAGCCGATTGTCAGGAGACAAAGGGTCTGTTTTTGTTTCCAATTCATCCCACAGAATCCGAGAACTGAACCCTCTTCCGCCGACGTATTTCAGAGCAAAATCCCTTTCCAGGGGTCTTTTCTCGATTGATCCATCCGTAAGATTGACATACAGGATCTTGCCGGCATAGCCCCCCGCAAAAATGCTCATCGCCTCCTCCCCCGTTCCATCTAATAAAAGTTAATTTTCTCCAACCTGGGTTTTCATAAATTTGGCAAACTCCTTCATCCGATACCGTGCCAACTGGTCCGCATCGGTCAATTTCAGGACTTTGGCCGGACAATACGCCACACATTGAGGATCTCCCCCGCAGAGATCACATTTCGCCGCCACTCCCTCAACCAGATCCAAGGTTACCGCTCCCACCGGACAGACATTGACACACATGGCACAGCCGATGCAAAGATCCTTTTTCACCAAGACCATCCCGACCGACTCATCCCGGTGGAGGGCCCCGGTGGGGCAAATGTCCATGCACGGCGGTTTTTCACAATTGAGGCAGGTGACGGGAATATCTTCTCCCTGTCCCAGGGAGATTACCCGGATGCATGCTCTCCCCGGGTTGCCCACTTGATGGTGATGAAAGGCACAAATCAACTCACACATCCGGCAGCGACTACAAACCGCCTCGGGGTCCTGCCGGTTTTCGAAGTAGGCAATTCTCTTTCTGATCAATTCAGCCTCCCGATATATAAAATAACAGACTCACTTTGTCATTATCCCGGAGCTCTACAGCCTGCTGATTGAGGGCCGTTCCGGTATAAATTCTTTCATTAACCATCACCATCAACCCCGATTTTATGTCATCATCATCTTCTAAGAGAAGCCTTCTCATCGGTTCCCCGTATTTTTCCGCTAATCGGCGGAGCAGCTTCACGACCGAGGCCTCCCCCTTTTCCAACTCCATAATAAGCCTTGGTAAGGGGTACGCCGCTTGAAAAGCAGGGCTAAATTCGATTGCAATCTTTATGAGCCACGTCCTAATAAAAAAATATTTAAAAATTGTATACAATATTTGATTAAAATACTTACTTGATGTTCGAGAATTTGTCAAGGGCAATCTCACTTTCTTGTTGAACTTTCCATGCGCCCTCCCGTTGTTCATTTTTAATTAATTATTACAATATATTATGTAGGAATTCCGAATGGGCTTGGGGAATCTAAAGTCATCCTTTTAGCCGGTCATTTTTCTCTTGACTTGATTTGCTTAATTTAGTATACATCAAAAAAAAATAAATATAAAATTGTATGCAATTATCGAAGACCGATCAGATCCATTCCGAACTCCGCCAGCAGATCATCAGGCGCGAAATCCCGCCGGGAGCGAGGCTTTCTGAAAATATCTTATCCCACCGGTGGAAAGTGAGCCGGACGCCCATCCGGGAGGTATTAAAGAGATTGGAATCAGAAAACCTGGTCACGTCCCAGAGCCATAAGGGATTCGTGGTAAATCAAATTACTTTCGAAGATATTGAGCAGCTCTATCCCATAAGGATAGCCCTGGAAGGGTTAGCCGGGAGGCTGGCCACCAGGAGGATCGCGGGAGATTCCCAGAAGCTAAAAGCCTTAGAAAGACTCTGCAACGACATGGAAAGGCTTTGTGATAAGGGGGATATTGAGGCCTACGTCAAGAAAAATAACGAATTTCATTTTACGATCTGGCACTCTTGTGGGAACAGGTGGCTTATAAAGGTTTTGGAAAATCTGAGTTCGCAGGTCGACCGGTTCATAGTGAGGGCTCTTCATGTTCCCCGGCGAATAGACAAGTCTGTTCAGGAGCATAAGGAAATCTATGAGAATTTGAGCCGGTCGAACGAAAAAGGTGTTGAGAAAGCTATTCAAAATAATCATAAGAGGGCATTGGAAGATCTAAAAAGGGAATTTGTGAAATCCGACCTGCCTACTTATTAGCTACCAAGAATAGGAGCAGGCAGATCTGGTTTTCAAGTAATTTAATTGTAGAGGAATTTCTTTTTTGGACGCGGATGTACACAGCGCGGCATAGCCGCAACCAAAAGCCATCGGCCCCCCTCACCTTCATCCTCTCCCCCAAGGGGGGAGAGGGCAGGGTGAGGGGGAGATTTTCGAATTTGCTTAACAAAATTTCGAGAATTTGAACGTTAGTAGTACAGAAAGTCGCTTAGCGCTTAGCGCTATGCGCATAGCGTATTTTTTGTTTCTGCGGTTATCTGCGTCCTATTAAATTTAGGGCATTTATAAGAACGATGGGCAAAAAAATTGCTGTTTTATCTACGGGTGCTATCGGGAGCTGTGTGGGAGCGGACCTCACGAGGGCAGGCCATGATGTAGTGCTCATAGACCAATGGCCAGCCCATGTAGAGGCGATGAAGTCCTTGGGGTTGCACATTGCCATCCAGGGAGACGAAGCTCAAATACCGGTCCGGGCTCTTCACCTTGGCGAGCTTGATCCATATCGCGACTTGTTTGAAATTGTCTTTTTAACGGCCAAGTCCTATGATACGGTCTGGATCGTCCATTATATCAAACCCCATCTAAAACCCGATGGAGTTCTGGTCTCCATTCAAAACAGCCTTAATGACGAATGGATTGCCCCCATCATCGGTTACCAACGAGACGTTGCCAGCGCCATCGAGCTCTCCGCTGAAATGTATGAACCCGGGCGCATAAAGCGTAATACCGACCATCGCCGTACATGGTTTGCTTTGGGTGAACTGCATGGTAGATTCACCCCCCGCCTGGAAGAAATCGCCCAGATCCTCGGTGCCGTCGGACAAACCCAGTTGACCTCCAACATATGGGGAGCCAAGTGGACGAAGCTCACGGTCAATTCCATGACCCAAGGGATATCGGGAATCCTCGGGATGCTGGAATGGGAGATGGTACAGGATCCAAAAATTTTAACCTTCTGTATCCAACTGGGCCGCGAGTGTCTGCAAGTTGGAAAAACTCTGGGATATCGAGTGGAACCCATTTTTGGTTTGCAGGCAGGGGATTTCTTGGATTCGCCTGACGAGGTCTTGAAGAAACACTTGACCACCCTGCTCTCTCACGTGGGTAAGACAGCACGCAATTCCCTCCTCCAGGATCACGTGAGAGGGCGCCGCAGCGAAGTAGAATTTTTGAATGGCCTCATTGTGAAAAAGGGGAGAGAGGCCAACATCAAAACCCCCTTGAATGAGGCGGTGGTTTCCCTGACCCAACAGGTTGAAAAAAAAGGATTAAAACCCGAGGGTTCCAACTTTAAGATGTTAGAAAAATTGATTGCTCATCCCTAAAAAAGCGGATTTTGATCCTGGACAGTGAAATCCGGCAAGGGGAGAAGGGGGGAGAAAGGACATGAAACGATATGTGGTGAACGAAGCCGAAGGCGTCAAAGGAAAACTTCCAGTCCCGGGAGGGGGAGGAGCGTTTAGTATCCTGATCGATGAGGAGATGTCCGGGGCCAAGCATTTTTCTTTACTGGTCAATGAGATGGCTCCCGGGTATAAGGGGAAGGAGCATGCTCACGATGTCGAACATTGTTGGTACATCCTGAGCGGAACCGGGATCATCCGCATGGGAGGAGAAACGCATCCTATCAAACCCGGAGATGCGGTATTTGCTCCGATCAGAATGCGCCATACCGTGGAGTGTACAGGGAAGGAACCGCTCCGATATGTGGTCGTCTATGCCCCCCCGGGACCGGAGAAGGAATTGAGATCCCAGACTGGTTTTGCCCAAGGTTAGCGAGAAGGGAGTCGGCATGAAGTACTTCTACGACAAATTCGAAACGTATACCTGGAAATACATCTCGGAAACCCACAGCCATTCGACGCAGGCCGAGGTCATCGTTGACATCCCTCCCGCAACAGAGTTTCGCATTCACATCACACGGTTTCCATCGGGAGCGGGGGCTGATCCTCACACCCACGAATGGGAGCATGCCATGTATATTATGCAAGGGACCGGCAAAGTGGTGATCGAAGGGGAAGAAGCCGTCGTGAAACCGGGGACGCTGGCTTTTGTTCCGAAATTTGGAGTTCATTCCATTTACAATGTTGGGCAGGATGAGTTGGTCGTATGGGGAGTGAGCGGGCCTCCGAAGACCGACGCGGGGTATGCCCAGTTGCGTAAAACCAAATAAATTTTTTTTAGACTTCTTCCCCTGCAGGCGAGGGACAAGATTTGATTTAAGGAGACCGGGGTGACCAAGGAGCGGGGAGCAAGTATCATCTTCTTAATCATCGGTCTTTATGGACTGGTCCTGTGTCGCCAGCTTCCTTTGGGTGATTGGAGAGACCCGGGTCCAGGATTTTTGCCCTGCGGCCTCTCGATCTTGCTCATTGCTTCCGGTGTCCTCTGGCTTATCCGGGGAAAGAAGGGGGGGGAAGGAAAAAAGAAAGAGAAAATCATCTGGCGGGATGCGGGGAAAAAATTGCTGACCCCCGCGAAGATTCTGGCCGTAACCGCGGTATTTGTTCTCCTCCTGGAGAGAACGGGCTATCTGTTGACATCCTTCCTTTACGTCTTTATTGTCTTTTTTTGGATTTCCCGCTTTCCCCTATGGATCGCTTTAGGTCTGGCCCTCATCATTGGTTTGGGTAGCTGGTATTTCTTCGGAGGAATCCTGGGTGTACCTTTGCCCCGATGGAATCTGTTCAATTTCTGAGTCATGATCTCGCGCAACCTCAAACCTTCAGGACCTGGCAATGGATGTTTTGAATAATCTTTTGGACGGGTTTCAGATAGCTCTCAGTTATAAAAATATTTACCTTTGTTTGCTGGGTTGCATTTGGGGGACCATGGTCGGCGTGCTGCCCGGTATTGGCCCCTTGGCTGGAATCACCCTCCTGATTCCGGCGACCTTTGGGCTTGGCCCAACGGGTGGGATTATCATGCTGGCCGGAATTTACTACGGGGCGATGTATGGCGGGTCGACCACTTCGATTCTGATGAATATCCCGGGGGAATCGGCCTCGGTAGTTACCTGCCTGGACGGTTATCAGATGACCCTTAAGGGAAGGGGCGGCGCAGCTCTCTTTATCAGTGCCTGGGGGTCTTGGGTCGGGGGAACATTGAGTATCGTCGGGCTCATGTTTTTGACACCTTTCCTGGCGAATTTTGCGACGAAATTCGGTCCTCCGGAGATGTTTGCGATTCTCTTGATCGCCTTTATTTTGCTCGGATCCTTGGGGAGAGGGTCCTTCTTCAGAACCATCCCTATGGTTTTTTTAGGCCTGTTGGTCAGTACGATCGGAATGGATCCCTTCACCGGAACACTCCGTTTCACCCACGGGGTCACGGAGCTTTATGATGGTATCGATTTTATCCCCGTCGCTATGGGAGCCTTCGGAGTGTCGGAGATTCTTATCTCCACCGAGGAAAGCCTGGTCCGGATCACTCATCGAGTAAGACTGCGCGAACTTCTGCCTACCCGGGAAGAACTTCGTGCTTCTTGGGGGCCCATCTTCCGCGGATCTGGGCTTGGTTTCCTCCTTGGTCTCTTGCCCGGTTCGGCCCATGTCCTGGCCAGTTTCGTTAGCTACCTCACTGAAAAACGGCTGGCCCAAAAACCCGAAGAATTCGGCACCGGCCGCATAGAAGGAGTGGCCGGCCCCGAGACAGCCAACAATGCCGCCTCAGGAAGTGCCATGATTCCTTTCCTCGGCTTAGGTATTCCCACCGGCCCTGCTCCGGCGGTGATGATGATCGCCTTAATGATTCATGGGGTTCGACCTGGCCCTCTCTTCATCTCGGAACACGCGCAGATATTCTGGGCCCTGATCGCCAGCATGTATATCGGAAACGTGATTCTGGTCATTTTGAATCTCCCCCTGGTGAGCCTTTTCGTTAACATGCTCCGGGTCCCTTTCCGGATCCTGTTTCCGATCATTCTCCTGATCTGCCTGGTCGGAACCTATTCCGTGAACGCCAGCACCACTGACCTGATCGTCCTCCTCTGTTTCGGCGTCTTCGGTTATGTCTTCCGGAAACTCCAATATGACGTTGCTTCGTTTATCCTCGCGATGATCTTAGGGCCCATGATGGAGATGACCTTCCGGCAGTCGCTCATGCGCAGCGCCGGATCATTTTCCATTTTCTGGGGAAGCTCGATCTCCCTCGTCCTTATGGTCGCTTCCGGCCTTCTGCTGTTGTGGAATATTTATAGAGAGTTAAGGCCGACAAAAGCGACATGGGAGAGCGCACTGAAAGAAGGGGGGTGATGTTGGGAGTTCTTTGCTGATTATCGATTTCTGTCCGATGGAGGGAAGAGGAACATTAAGCATTATCGAACCAGCCAAATTATTCAGGGAGGTGCGCACGATGAAAAAGATTCTTGGTTTTTCAGTTTTCACCCTGGTTTGTTTTCTAAGTCTAAGTATGGGTTTGATCCAAGCCGCTGACTACCCGACCCGACCCATCACCCTCATTAACCCGATGCCTCCTGGCGGCACCCTCGATGTTCAGGCACGCGCTTGGGCCGCGGTAGCCGAAAAGTATCTCGGCCAAACGGTGGTGGTGGTGAATAAACCCGGCGCAACGGGAATGGTCGGAGCCGTTGCCGGCGCGAAGGCCCAGCCGGATGGTTACACCCTCACCGTTGCCTCCGTCAATTTTACCAACGCCATCGAATGGGAGCGGGCGAATGGCCGTCGACCCCCATTCAATTACGACGACTTCATTTACATTGGATCCTTCACCATGAGCCCGACCTTGGTTGTCGTCCCCTATGATAGCCCATACAAGTCCCTGCAGGACCTCATGAAAGATGCCCAGGCCAAACCGGGTCAGCTGGTCTACTGCTCCGGAGGCCTCTACGGGATGAGTCACCTGCCCATTGCGATCTTTGCCAACGCCACAGGATTGAAGTTCCGCCATGTTCCCTATAAGGGGGGAGGCCCCTGCCTTCAGGCCGTGGTCGGCAAACATGTTGATTTTGCATTTCAGTATCCTCCCACCTCCCTTCCCCTTATGAGAGGGAACAAGTTGAGAGTTCTGGCTGTCGCCGGAGAGCGAAGGCTTAAGTCCATTCCGGACATTCCCTGTTTCAAAGATCTCGGCATCAATGCTGAATACTACGGATGGGTCGGCATTGCGGCCCCGAAAAAAACTCCCCCGCCTATTGTCGAGAAGCTGCGGGAGGCGACCAAGAAGACCGCAGAGGATAAGGCTTTTAACGCCATGATCGAAAAACCAGGCGATGAAGTTTATTACCTCCATGGTGACGAAGTCAGGAAGCACATAGAAAAAGAGGGCAAGACCATCGCGGAAATCGACCAAGAACTGGCGAAGGAAGCACCGAAGAAATAAGGAGTCAATCATGTTGCGTTTTGAGAAACGTGTGCGGAAATTGTTGGCGGGGTCGATTGATGTACACATTCATTCTGCCCCCGATATCTTTCCGCGAATTTTGAACGATGTCGAATTAGCCTTCATGGCCAAGCAGGAAGGTATGCGCGCCATCTTGGTCAAGAACCATGTGCTCATCACAGCCGACCGGGCGGAAATCGCGAGCCAGCAGGCAGATTTCCCCGTATTCGGGGCGATCGCCCTCAATCTGCCGGTGGGGGGGCTGAATCTTGAAGCGGTGGAGGTGGCCCTAAAGTTGGGTGCCAAAGAGGTCTGGATGCCCACCATCCATGCGCAGCATTATGTCGCCCAAAAGGACCATGTGCCGACGCTGGCCCAAGCCGTCAAGGCGGATGTGCAAGGTCTTTATCTCTTAAATCCGGATGGGAGTCTAAGGGAAGAGCTGTATCCGATCCTGAAGAAAATTGCTGAACATGATGTTGCCCTGGGAACCGGCCATATCACCAAGCAGGAGGCCCTGGCGGTCGTCAAAGAGGCCGCCAGGATGGGGGTCAAGAAAATAATCGTCACCCATCCTTTGGCCACTTTTGTTAACTACTCTACGGAGGATATGAAGGAGGCACTCAACCTCGGGGCCACGTTCATTGAACACTGTTTCAATGACGTCACCCGCCAAGTGGCTTTCCCGATTACCCAGAAAACAATCGCCGATGCCATCCGGGCCATCGGGGCTAAATATACGATTATGTCGACCGACGCCGGCCAGTGGCTGAACCCCGTCCCTGTCCAACAGATGGGAATCTATATTAAGGATATGCTGGACCTCGGGGTCTCCGATGAAGATGTCCGGATGATGGTGGCAACCAATCCAGCCAGGATGTTAGGGTTGGAATAGTTATCTCAACTATCCTCGGTGCCCTCTGGGGTATATCGCCCGTCCTCCCGGCCAGACCATCCGGACGGCCCGTTGCAGGGCGTTGCGGACCGGTCCAATGCTCATCAAAATCGAGGAAATCGTCACCAGCCAGAGTACGAGGCAGATTGGCCGGGTGAAGAACGGGGTGAGATCCCCGTCGGTCAAGACCAAGCCCCGGCGCAGGTTTTTATCCAGGAGGTCGCCGAGGATGATGCCGAGGACGAGGGGAGCCATCGGGTATTTCATCTCGCGGAGGATGTAGCCGATGATGCCGAAGCCAACCATTACCCAGATGTCGAAGATCCGGCTGGTGATGGCATAGGCGCCAATGGTGCAGAGGACGAAGACCACGGGCATGAGCCGCGTCCGCGGGATCGCCAGGATTTTCAGGAGCGGCTTGGTGAGCGCCACCCCGTAAACCAGGATGGCCAACGTGGCGAAGAAGACCATGGCCACCACCTGGTAAACGAACTGGGGCGACTCAACCATGATCATGGGGCCCGGCCGGATTCCATGGATAAACATGGCGGCGAGCAGCACTGCTGCCGGCGCCGAGCCGGGGATAGCCAGCGTAAGCACGGGAATGATGGCTCCCGGCACGACGGCGTTGTTGCCCGTCTCTGCGGCCATCAGCCCTTCCACTGATCCCTTCCCGAATTTCTCGCGCTCTTGGCTTTTCCGCCGGGCTGCGGCATACGAGACCCAAGCCCCGATGTCCTCGCCGACCCCCGGGATAATGCCGATTATAGTCCCGATGAGGCCGCTCCGGATGATGGTGCGCCAGTAGCGCGCCACATCGGCCAACTTGGGGATAACGCTGTCCTGTGGATTGTCGGCCAGCTCGGGCTGGGGATTGCGCATGACGGTCAGAACTTCGGCGAAGCCAAAGGCCCCCACCATGGCAGGGATGAGGGCGAAGCCGCCCAGGAGTTCGGTCGAGCCGTAGGTAAACCGTTCGTAGGCATGAATCCCCTCCTGGCCTACCATGGAGGTCATGAGGCCCAAAAACCCTGCGATCCATCCCTTAATGGGATCATCGAGGGCGGTCAAGTGCCCGGAGATCACGATGCCGAAGATCGCCAGCCAGAAGAACTCGTAGGAATGAAACTTGAGCGCGTAGTTCCCGAGGAGGGGCGCCAGGGTCGCCAGGAAGAAAATACCGATGATGCTGCCCAGAACGGATCCCGACGTCGCTACACCCATGGCCCGGCCGGCTAATCCCTGTTTGGCCAAGGGGAAGCCATCAAGCGCGGTGGCCGCATTGGCGGGTGTTCCCGGGATATTGATGAGGATCGCCGTTCGGCTGCCGCCGTAGATAGCCCCCACGTACACGCAGATCAGGATGAGGATGGCCAGGTCGGGGGACAGCTTGTAGGTCAGCGTGGTGATCAGCGCCACCCCCATAGTGGCCGTGAGGCCCGGCAGCGCCCCGATGCCGATCCCGAGCAGGGTTGCCCAAGCCATATGAAACAGCGCCAGGGGGGTGAGAAAGCCGGCAATTGCCCCCAGGAACATTCCGAGGTTGTCAAGCAACACGCCCATGGCGTCCCCCCATCCTCATGGCAGCGTCACCAGGAAGAGCCGCTCGAAAACCCACGAGACAGCGGTGGTAACCGCAATCGCCAGGATTCCGGCAACTATCCCGATCCGCCTGTATTCCCGGGCGGACATGCCGCGGCGCCACTCAAAGGCCACGACGAAGAGGAAAATGAAAATCCCGGTGGCCAGCGAGTACG
>JAOUFX010000510.1 GCA_029857975.1 Deltaproteobacteria bacterium
CCGGGAAGATTGGAAGTGGCTGGAAAGGTTGGCTGAAAATTTGGGGGGAGCTGTGGGCGGCACGCGCCCGCCACTCGATGAAGGCTGGATCTCCGAGGGCCAGATGATCGGCCAAAGCGGCAAGACCATCCGTCCCAAACTTTACATCGGCGTAGGCATTTCCGGCGTGATCCAGCACGTAGTGGGAATCCAGGATGCCAAAATGATTATGGCCATCAATAACGACCCCCAAGCGGCTATTTTTCAAACCGCCGACCTGGGAGTCGTGAGCGATTTTCGTAAAGTGGTCCCCCTCTTGATTGAGGAGCTAAAAAAGAGGGACAATCCAGTTCTGTGAGGAAGACAGATTTTAAAAAATATGTCGCCTGGCTTGCAGACTATGTAAGATAATCCTGAAAATCATCCACGTAAAAAGTGTTACCTTTCAACCAAGACTCCCGCCCAAAGTATTGAGCCACGTTTCCCTATCCATTGCTTTATTGAATTATTTAAGGGCGTCCCGCTTTTTCGAGGCTTTTTAAACACAGCATGCACCGAATTACCTTGAAAATGGCGTACCTTTGTCATAAAATAAACATGTAATTTCTGCCCGAATCTATCCTAAGGCAGTCTTCTCGGCATTCCGATCGGTTTTACCCGCCATGCGTTAATAATCATCGGAAGTGCATTTGTCTGGCAGGACGCAATTTTTTTCATTTTGCGGCAGCATAAATTCCGTTCCCTTTACTTACCTCCCTCCTCATCAAGGGGAGGGCGTGAAACTAAAAAAAAGGAAGGGAAGGGGTGAGATAGAGGAATAAGAAATGAAGCTGGGATTGATTGGTTTCCCGCAGGTTGGTAAGCGCACGCTCTTTCGCCTGCTGACGGGAAAAGAAAGCGAACCGGAAAACGGCAAGGGAGAAGCCCAGGGGTTGGCCCGCGTCCGTGACGAGCGTTTCGAGCGTCTGGTCGAGATCTATCGGCCACGTATGGAAACCCCGGCCCAGATGGAATTTTCGCTCCTGCCGGACCTGGAAAAACAGGCAGAGCGCAATACCCGGGTCTGGCGCCTTCTCGAGAAGGTGGACGTCATCTGCCATCTCGTGCGTGCTTTTCCGGAGGAGACGGTTTTTCATATTGCCGGCTCCATCGACCCTGCCCGCGATATTATGGCCTTGAACGGGGAATTACAGTTGAACGACTTGCTCTTCATCGAGAAACGGATCGAGCGCCTGGAGAAGGAGCGCGGTCGGAACGGGGATGCCCGCCGATCCGCCCAGGAAAAAGAATTGCTCATCCGGATGAAGGACCATCTCGAGGCTGGTCGCTTCCTCAGCACCTTCCCGTTTACCGTTGAGGAGCAGAAGCTTGTTTCCGGCTACATCTTCCTGACGCGGAAACCCATGATCCTCATCCTGAACGTGGGGGAGGAACATCTCAAGAAAGCCGGACTGATCGATCAGCTCGCAGCGGACTTCGCCGGTCAGGCCTTTCAATGGATCGCCGTCTCCGCCAAGATCGAAGAGGAGCTCTCCCGCTTGGATGAAGAGGAGCGGCAGGCCTTTCTCGAAGAGCTGAATATCGTCCAGCCCGCTCTGGACAAACTGACTCTGGTATGTTTTAACACTCTCGGGCTTATCTCTTTTTTCACGGTCGGCCCTGATGAAGTGCGGGCCTGGACCAACCGCAAGGAATCCCTCGCTCCTCAGGCAGCCCGGGTCATCCATTCCGATATCGAGCGCGGCTTCATCCGGGCTGAGGTCATCAAATACGAAGATCTCATCCAGCTGGGCAACGAGCAGAAGGTCCGCGAGGCGGGAAAACTGCTTCAGAAAGGCCGGGACTACGTTGTGGAGGACGGGGATATCATCAATTTCTTGTTTAATGTATAATGCCCACAGAAAACGTATAGGGAGGTGTCATGAATGGGGTCGGGCCAAGGTATGTTCCTGATTATAATGTTCTTCACTTTCTCAAGGGTGATTGGACGTAACCATCCCCTTTTCCACGCAGGTCCGCTCGAGGATACGGTACTGGTGAGCTGGGTGAATAGCGGAGTCAATCAAATCGAACCACGGAAAACCCCAGCAGCTTGGCCCCAGTGGCCATAATCCGATCAGCCGTAGCGATGAATTCTGCTCCGTTTTCTTTGGCAACCAAGAGATGTAAAGCATCCAATGTCCGCAGGGGGATTTCAGATAGATAAGATATTAAGTTCACAGCTCCCCAGGCGAAGCCACCGGGCAAAGAATGGCAAATCAAGAATTTCTTGCGGATATCTTCTTGAAAAGCGGCAAAGATTCGCATCTCTAAACTTAAGTCTATCGATTTTTCCCTCCGGCGCCGAGACAGAAGGGAGCGCATTTCCACCAAAGTTAGGTCACTGATCCCGACGGGGCCGTGGGCCTGGATATATTCTTCAACCTCCTCTGACCTTGGCTCGTTGAGATACCATTTAGCCAGAGCGCTCGTGTCAAAATAAATGTTTTCCTTCATCGCGCATCCCGATCTTTTCGGATTAGGATTTCACTTCCCTTCCGTAAGCGCGGCATCTTCTCTCGCAGATCGCTATGAGAAGGTATGGGCACCTTTCGATTCATGGATATTAACCGAGCAATCGCCTCTCCTCGGCGGGTGATGATGACTTCCCCTTCTGCCGCTAACAAACGATCCAGATGTGATAAAGAACGCCGGGCGTCACGAATGGAAAGCTTCATCATCTACCCTTCTCCTTCTTTAATGGATTTGTGCCAACATGAAACTTTTGGTGTCAATGTAGCACAAATTTTCTGAAAAAGCAACGCCCGGATAACTTGCCATCCCCCCCGTTTTTTTGGGGATCAAAACAGTTTTTCCGAAATGCTTATGTTATGCCCTCCGGCAACGGCGATTTCCAGAGTCCTTTTAACATGTTCCTGCCCTTGGGAGTGCGGTGGGAGTGCGTTGTTGACTACGTTGACTTCCCTTTTGGTGGAAAGGGGACATAGAAGAGGAACGTAGTGGAAAATATACACTTTGCATTTAAGTGGTTTTTTGGTAGAAGAGAGGCATGCCTAATTCCGGGGACACCTTACTAATTTCAATAAAAAAGACTGAACAGAGAGGCGCGAGATGAATTGGATTACGGAGCCGGAGAGGAAGACTCCTGTGATTGCCGACGTAGATTTGCTGGTATGCGGAGGAGGATTCGCCGGGGTGTCCGCGGCAGTATGCGCCGCCCGTAATGGCGCCGAAGTCTTACTCCTGGAGAAATATGGATTCTTAGGCGGACTGGTAACTTCAGCGTTGGTCATTACCACCCCGCCTTTGAATAACGGGATCAATAGCGAAATAGCCAAGAGGCTGCGGGAGAAGGCTGTTTATACACCCTGTCGCCACTCAGGCGAGGAGGTAGAATGGCTGAATATGCATGCCATGGATCCAGAGGTCATTAAGTATGAATTCCTGCAAATGCTGCAGGAAAATAAAATTCATTTCCTGCTGCACACGTACATCGTGGGAACCTTTATGGAAGGGCAGCGGATTAAAGGGATCATTATGGAGAATAAAGCGGGTCGGCAGGCCATCCTGGCC
>JAOUFX010000013.1 GCA_029857975.1 Deltaproteobacteria bacterium
CCTACCATAACCCCTTGGGGAGGCTCATTAGACCATCTAACATGAGGATTCGAGAAGCCTCCCCGGTAGGTTTGGATATAAATTTAATAGGACGCAGATTTACGCAGATAACTGCAGATAAAGATAACAATCAAGAGGAAATCAGGAGCCAGAAAACAGAATCTGGGATGAAAGAAATGACTTCTTTATTCTAAATTTTAATCCGTAAAATCTGCGTGCATCTGCGTCCTAAAAAAATCTTTGCCGTTATTTTCTTTCGATGGTGCGCAGGACGTTATTCTCAAACCGCAAAATTAACCTCTCTTTTCCATTGCTGGTCCATTCCTCATAGATAATTTCGCCGCGTTTTTCCCTCTTGACTTCCGTTGGAGAGCCGATCGCCTCCTGCGCCTGCTCCCGGCTCATCCCCGGAAAGATTTGGCCGGCAGCGATTTTTTGGCAGGTTGCCGGATCCCAAAAAGGATACTTCTGCCATATCTTCCCCGCCGGAGTCTTGATGAATTCCGCAAATTCCTTCTGGGCTTTGATTTTCTCCTGGTGAATCCTGGACAGGGCTTCTAAAGGAATCTGCTTGTCCGGCGAATTTTCCGTGGGCGGAAGAATGATCAAAACCAAGGCGATGCTGACCGGAATTATTAACCATAGCATCCAGGTGGCAGATAACCGATTCCTCCAGAAGGGGGCCGTCTTTCTCCAGCCTGGCCAGAATGATTTAACCATCGTAAGTACCAACGCCAGGGGATGAATTGCAGAATTCTGGGTTTTTGCGCAGCCAGTCAGCTCGGTGGATGACTTCCAATGTGACCGGGGTCATGGGGTAAGAAGAAAGTTCCTGTAGGCGAATAAAGCGAGCATCCTGGGCATCGGAATCTGCCTTTAATGCGCCGCTTTTGTGCCGGCATAGAAAATCCACCAGGACATAGTGATAGGCTACTCGTCCGTCCGGGTCACGAAAGATGCGCTCCAAAACCTTGGCCAGGACTAAAACTTCCACTTCCAGATGAGTCTCTTCCCGAACCTCCCGGACCACCGCCTCCCTCAACGTTTCGCCTGTCCGAACGACCCCGCCAGGTATAGACCACTGGCCAAGGCTTGGCTCTTTTCCCCGTTGGACCAGAAGGATTCGATCTTCGTGGAAAACAATCCCCCCCACTCCAACGATAGGGTGATCAGGATATTTGCGTTTCATATCCAGGGTTTAAGGGCAAGCATCGCAGTCCATCCACCTTGTCAATCTTTTTCCCTTCCTTTGACCACGATGAAAAATACAATAAAAATCGCTGCCAGGCAGATTCCCAGGGCCAAGAAGATCTTGATCGCTGGACTGCCTTCAGCATCGGAACGCTGGAAGCACCCGGATGAAAATAAAAGCAAGAGTGAAAAAAACCAACTCCAATTCTTAAAGATTCTTTGGGCGCTGTCGACAACTTGCTTCAATCCCCGCATGGAATAAATCCCCTTGAGTTTATGGCCGATTTTTAATATATTTAAACCCAGCTGCCAAGAATAGTTTACCCTAATAGATAAAAATATTCACTATGCTTATCAAAAAATGAGTGAGCTTCAAAAAATTTCCAGGGCAAAAGGTTTTTTCAAGTTTCTTTTTTCCCTTTTTTTAATCCTGACTTTTGAGATTGAAAGCGTCTTGCCGAACGAACAAACTTTCATCTTTCTAACTCTCAAGGAGAAAATAATAAGAGTTGAAGTGGCCCGAACCGAGAGGGAGAAAGGCAAAGGGTTGATGTTTCGGGAAAGTCTCGGAAAAGATGAAGGTATGCTCTTTATCTATGACCGGGAAGAAACATTGTCTTTCTGGATGAAAAATACCCGCATTCCTCTTTCCATTGCTTTCATCGATCAACAAGGAGAGATCGTCGACATCCAGGATATGGAACCTTTCAACCTGCGGACGCGAGTTTCCGCCCGGCCGGCCCAGTACGCCCTGGAAATGAATCAGGGGTGGTTTAAAAAAAACGGAATCGGTGTGGGAGATGTGGTAAAACTGCCGCCTGATTTATGGAAATAAATTTTTTGGTCATTTGGTCCTTTAATCTTCGGATCGTCTGGCTGTTTCCCCTTCTCGCCTTTTCCCTTTACCCTTCGCCTTACGCCTTACGGTATTTCTTCTCTTCCTAAATTTGGATTCTGCAGGCAGGCAATGGGCCTACCGGCGTGCATCTCCTGCGTGCAAAAGTTGCAATAGGTGCAGGAGACAACTTCATCTTCTCTCCCCTCCTGCATCTTCTCTGGCCAGTACGGATCAGCCAATAACTGACGGCCGAGGGCCACAAGGTCAGCCTGTCCTTCCTGTAAAATCTTTTCGGCGCCGGCGCGGGTTTGCACTTTTCCCACCGCAACAACCGGAATGGTAACTTTCGCCTTGATTTTAGCGGCAAGTTCGGCGTGGGTCCCTTCGGGAGCCGAAGCCGGGGGAATGGAAAGCTCATCGGTCCGCCCCATGCCGGCTGAAACATCGATCACATCCAGCCAGTGGTTCTCCAAGGCTTGGGCAAAGCGCGCACTCTCTTCTATAGGAGTCCCTCCTGGAATTCCATCTACCGCGCTATGCCGATAAAGCAGAAGGAACTTTTCTCCCACCGCCTCGCGCATGGCCACAACCAGCTCCATGCCCAAGAGCATGCGCTTCTCGGCATTGCCACCGTATTCATCGGATCTCTGGTTGGTTAAAGGGGAAAAGAACTGGTGGATGAAATATCCGTGCGCTCCGTGAACCTCAACCCCGTCAAACCCGGCTTCCTGGCAATGCCTGGCGGCTGCGGCGAATTTCTCGACCACCGTACGAATTTCCTCACGGGTAATCTGGCGATAGGACTCGCGGACAGAAGGGGCAACCGCCTGGCCGTTCAATTCATTCCCGTGCCAGAGTTGCAGGACTACTTTGGCTCCCTGGTCATGAATCGCCATGACCAGGGGACGCAGGCCCTGGGCCCAACCAGCCCGTAAAAGTAGATCGACAGGTGTGCCATGCATGATAATCAGGCCCACTCCGCCCCTGGCGCGCTCTACAAAATATTGAACGGCCTGGTTGTTCCTCAACCCGAAATTCGTAACCACGGGCGCAAAGACGATGCGGTTTCTGAGTTCAGTGCCTTTGATCCGCAGCGCGTCAAAAAGGCGAGGCATTTAATACTCCTTGAGAAAAAGGTTCTTATATCTTTCCCATCTCTTTGGCGATTTGCAGGTAGGTTTCCATCGGCTTGGCCGGGGGGGTATAGAGTTCTTTGGGTTTTTTCGGATATAACGAGAGGGCCTTCGTTGGGCAGGTCGTCACGCAGAGCCCGCAGCCCACGCAACGTTTCAGGTCGATTTTTGCTAGGTCCTCTTCCATGAATATGGCTTCCATCTGGCATCGCTCCAGACAGGTTTCACAGCCAGCGCACAGATCCTCATCCACCCGGGCGAAATAATTGGATTTCACCACGCTGCTGGGATGGGGGTGAAGTTTGATGGCTTTGAGCATTCCGCAGCAACAAGAACAGCAATTGCACATTCCCCCCGTTTTTTGGGCGTTGCCCGGACTGGGCACCAAACCAACTTCCTCACTCTTCTGCAGGACGTTCAACGCTTCTTCCTTCGTTATCCTCCTGCCGAACCCGTTTTCGATGTAGTATTCCCCCATCGCTCCAAAGGCGAAACAAGATTCCAGGGGCTTGGAACAGGGATGGCCGAGCAGTCCGCTCTTTTTCCGGCAGATGCATTCAGCCAGGGCTATGGTCTTTTGCGCTTCGATGATCTTGCGTAATTCATCGTAGGGCTTAACCTCCACAGCTGCCTCCAGGCTTTCTTGTACAGGGATAACCCTCAGCTGTGGGGTTTGCGGGCGGATTAATTCCTTGTACATGGCCTCCTGTCCATAGGCTTCAAATAACTCGCACAGTTCCCGGTCGAGGTTTTTCACCTGGTATTCAAGAATGCCCACGATAAACATCATAGCCATGTATTGATTGACCCCGTCGATCTTGAGCCTCAGGATGAGTCCTTTCCTGGACATGTGGTACAGAAAATCCGCAACTTTTCCCGGCTCACGGCCCAGGCGCTGAGCGATCGCTTCCGCCTTCTCCGGAAGAGGCTTCAGCTGGCAGGCCATTTCCGCTTCTTCTTCCGTAAAAAGTTTTTGGATAATCTTCAGCTCCACCCCGCTCTGGGTTTTTGGATAGCCCGTAGGGAGGGAATCCAGGTGTTCCCGGAGTCTCTCGAAAACCGTTTCATTCATTCTCTCTCTCCTCTTCCGGCTTTTTTTCGCTTTCCTCGTCTTCGATGGCCAGGTGATCCAGGTCTCTGAATTTATCGAAATCTTCCTGCTGATCTACATAACGATTCTGGATGGCGCGCACCGCCCCGAGATTATCCAGGAATACATCCAGGATCTTCGGGTCAAAATGAGACCCTCGCCCCTCCCGCAGGATGCGGAGAACCTCTTTTTCCTCCAGGGCCTCCTTATAAACCCTCTTCGAGGATAAGGCATCAAAAACATCCGCCAGGATGGTAATCCTGCCTTCAATGGGAATCTCTTCCCCCTTCAGACGACGAGGATATCCCGTCCCATCAAATCTTTCATGATGGGTGAGAGCCACGATGCGCGACTGCCTTAATATCGCCGCATTCGATCCTTTGAGGATATTCCCACCGATGATCGTGTGGTACTCCATGAAATGTCGCTCTTCCGGCGTCAGCCGGCCGGGTTTCTGCAAAATACCGTCGGGAATTCCTAATTTTCCTACATCGTGCATGAGGCTGGATCGAAGAATCATATTTACTTCCTCTTCCCCCCAGCCCAGTCCCTCAGCAATCAGGGTCGAATATTCGCTCATGCGCTTGATATGATTGGCCGTCTCTTTATCCCGGTACTCGGCGGCAACGCCCAGGCGGAAGATCGTGTCCAGATGGGCATGCTTTAGATCTTCTGTGAGCTCGGCATTTTCAATGGCCACCACCGCCTGGGAAGCCAGAGAAGAAACTAACCTTTCCTGCTTGGCCGGGAAGGGCACCACCTTGCCGTCGGTGGCATCGCTCATGGCATTGATCAATTGCAGGACCCCCGCTACCTTCCCTTCCCGGTTGAGCATGGGGACAACCATCATGGAACGTGTGACATAGCCGGCCCGTTCATCCCAGGAAGCGTTGTAATGGAAAGAGGCCTCGCGCGGAATGTCCCTCACGTTGGGGATGTTAAGTACCTTTTTGGTCAAGGCAACGTAACCGGCAATCGATTCCCTGGAAATCGGCAAAGAGAAGGATTGATACATCTGCTGCATGCAGTCTTTCCCCCACCGTTCAATCAAACTATGGCACTGGCTCACCTTGAAAATTAATTGGCCATTTTTCGCCAGGTAGAGCGTTCCCGCATCGGCTTTCGTTAGGCGGCGAGCTTCCTGCAGAATAAGGTCCAAGAGTTTCTCCAGGTCGTGGATGCTGGAGAGGGCGATCCCTACGTTTAAAAGTTTTTCAAAGTCTTCGGTGAGGGAAGAACGCTCCACGTTTTCTGAGACTCCTTATCCTACCTGGAATTCTTTAAGCAGGCTGATAAAAAATTGGAAAAAGCAAAGATATGGGTGATTATAGACTTCTATTCCACTAAAGGCAAGTAAGATTAAAATGTTTTTGTGCTTTCGCCCGGGTTGGGAAGCTCCTACCTGAAAAACTGAGGGGTGACAAAAAATTATTTCTGTTTGACACCCTCCGCCAATCATCCTATATTGACAAAAAATTTAATAGGACGCAGATAACCGCAGATGACCGCAGAAACAAAAAAGACGCTGTGCGCATAGCGCTAAGCGGCTTTCTGTACTACTAACGTTCAAATTCTTGAAATTTTGTTACGCATATTTTAATTTTATCTGTGTTTATCTGCGTTAATCTGCGTCCAATAAATTTTGGGTTGCGGCACTGCCGCACTATGTACATCCGTGTCCCAAAAGGAATTTCCTAAGCAATTAAATTCGGAGGCTGTCTTGAATAAACCAGGGAAAAAGAGAAAAAAATTTTTACGAGTTTTGGTTATCAGCGCCCACCCGGATGACGTGGACTTCGGCTGCGCCGGGACGCTGGCCAGGTGGGCAAAAGAAGGAGCGGAAATCGTCTATACCATCTGCACCAGCGGTGAGAAAGGGTCAGATGATCCCTCTTTGAGCAACCTGGAATTAGCGAGGACCCGTGAGAAAGAACAACTTGCCGCCGCCAGGGTAATCGGGGCCAAGGAGGTTATTTTCCTGCGGAAACCCGACGGCGAAATGCAATATTCATTGGAATTCCGAGGCGAATTGGTTAGGATCATCCGCCAATGTCGCCCGGATATCCTCTTAACCCACGATCCGGCCAATCGCGCCTTTGACAACCAATACCTCTTCCACGCCGACCACCGCGTCACCGGAGAACTGGCTTTTGATGCTGCTTATCCCGCAGCCCTGAACCGTAATTTTTTCCCGGGGCACCTGATCGCAGGATTAAATCCTCATGCGGTCTCCGAGATGTATTTTTTTGCCACTTCCCAGCCGAATACCTGGGTGGACATCGAGCCCACCCTCGATCTAAAAATCAAGGCTCTGCGCTGCCACATCAGCCAGATCAAAGAACCAAAAGTTATGGAGAAGTTCGTCCGCACCTGGTTCGGCGCGTGGGGGCAGGAAAAAGGCCTGGCCTATGCTGAGCGTTTCCGGTGTTTGCATATTTTCCGTGATCCTGGTCAGCGCCTGCGACAACTGAAGAAGTCTATGCCCTGAAGATTGATGGACTCGTAAAAAGCAAAGTAGGGGCACGGTCACCGTGCCCCTACATCAGATGCGAGGCGCGCAGCGGTTTTTACTTTTATCATGCAGCACTCATGGAACATCGGAGCGGAGACGGGATGGGTGTGGGAAAAGAAAGGAAATCTATAACTCAGAGAGATAGAAAGACAGGCTCAGGAGGAGGCCAGTGGATAAATGGGATAAAATGGTCAGGGCCTGGGCCGGCCTCAATCTGGGAGAGTTTTCATATTCCTTTAAAGCCACCCTGACCCCTTTCAGGTTAATGGGAATGGTACAAAAAGTAATAAAAGAGAATAGGGGGAGGATTCTCAGCAGGACGCCCAAAGCCACAGAGAAATAAACCGCAGAAACCAACACCACAAAAACTTTGGCCGCCTTCTTTTTACCCAAGCGCACCACCCAATGGTTCTTGCCGACCGCCAGGTCCGCCTCCCGGTCCGGAAACTGGTTGATGAAAAGAACATTGGTGATCAAAAAGCCAACCGGAATCCCGGCCATTATGGCAACGGCACTGATCGTCTCAGCCTGAACAAAGTAAGCGCCGATCACCACCAGAGGGCCAAAACAGAAGCCGGTTAAAAGTTCGCCCACGCCCCGGGAAGCCAATTTCACCCGCGGTTCCACATAGAAGTAGGCCGTACCCACGCCGATCAAACCCAGGGGAATGATCGGCCACCCCCTCTTCCAGGCCAGGAAAAGGCCGATGGCGATCCCCAGCAACAGGGCACCCACGCCAAATCGGTAAACCGACTCCGCCTTCAACCGGCCATCGATGATAAATGGACTTCCCCCGTCAAAAGGTCGGTTGGCTTCACGATTCAAAAGGTCGTTCCCACTGCGGTAATCGAAATAATCATTCAGCGTGTTGGTGGCGGTATGCAACGCCAGCACGCCGGCTAAGGTAAGCATAAAATAAAAAGGATTAAAAATACGGGTTTCGTGCCAGGCCATTACCGCGCCTAAAATTACGGGAACCAAGGAAGCTGTAAAGAACGGAGCCCGCAATTCGGCCAGCCAAATTTTCAAAGGAACTTTTTGTTCTTTCATTCTCCCCTTCTCTAAATTTATCCCCATTTTACTCCAATTTGCCCCTTGGTCAATGGCAATTTTTTACTTGCCCCCCTTCACTTTTCCAATTCAGTTGTAAGTTCATAAAGATTAGCAAGAAAGAGGCAGGAAGATGCTGAGTACCGGCCAATCGGCGGGAAATATCTTGCGCCCATCTTCCCCTTTTGTTTCCGATAGAAGAGAGCGGAAAAGGATTTCGCAGCATGCTGCAACGGTTGAAGTTAAGCGCTGGAATAGGAACGAACAACTGCCTCATTGGCCAAACGAAGTATCTTCCTGCCTCTCTAGGCTCGAAAATGCTAAGGAAATTTAAAAGTGAAGGGGGGCAAGCAATTTTTTATTGACAATTTTCTTGCTTTTGGTAGATTGAACTGTAAACTTCAAAGTAGCTTGGTTAGGGATCACTCCTTTCATCTATATTTTTTTGTTGGGCAACGGTTTTCCATTCTTGCAAGAGGTAAGGTGCGGGGACACCTGCTCATCATATAATCCTTTCTATCTTTCTTTTTTATATCAAAAACTAGGCTTGAGGATCCGCTTGGACAGGGGATTCAAAATTTTGTAGAAGGCCAGCCTTCAAAAACTACCAGGAAGGGAGGTGGGGATGCAGCGCAGGAAGGAAGGCTGGGCCCAAGAAGTTGAACCTTTCGTTTCACCAAAGGAGGAGAGGCCATGAATAGAAAATCAATCATCATCGGACTTATGTTAAGCCTGGCGCTGTTCTTGCTCTCGACCCCTTCCTCGGCCAAGCCCATCAAAGTATTAGCCCAGTTTCCCATGAGTGGCCCTGTCGGCAGTCTACCGGAGTTCGGCTGGGGGTTCATCGACGGCATGGACTACATCAACGGCCAAGGGGGAGTAAATGGCAAACCGATCACCTATTTTTTAGAGGATATGCGCTACAGCCCCACGGTGGAAGTGGCGAACTTTACCCGTTACGCCGCCGCGGAGAATCGCGACGAATTCATCTTGGCCTCGGGATATATTACCGGGGGGCTGAAGCCGCTGATCGATAAGGTAAACAAGGAAGAGCGCATCCCCTGGTTGGACGGGTCTTATTCCACGGAAATCTTCGGGCCGGAAGGTGGGCCATCCAAATATCCCTATTATTATTCTTTGGGGGCTACTTACGGCGACCAGTTTCGCGTTCTCCTGAATTGGATCAAAGAGGACTCCAAGGGTAAAGGAAAAGTCGCCATCGTCTACAGCCCGACTGAATGGGGACGGGACCCATTAGCAATGGCCCGAGCCCATGCTCAAAAGATCGGGCTGCAAATCGTGGCCGAGGAAGAATATGCCTACACGGCCACGGATGCTACGTCTCAGGTTACCAATGTGCGCAAGGCCAAGGCCAACTATGTCTTCTACCATGGATATTCCGGGGCTGCCCCCTATACCGCCATCTTCATGAAGACAGCCAAACAGTATCTGAAGAAAGCCACCATCCTGGGGACGCACTACACCACCGGACGATATCCCATCCTGATTGCCGGAAAAGCAGTTGATGGGATGGTCGGGGCCGGCTGCCGGCCTCAGGAGGACGAAATGGATAATCCCATGGTGAAGATGGCCCACGAATTCGCTGAAAAATACAAGCGCAAAGCAGGCGTCAAAGATATGTTCCTTTACATGGAAGGTCTGACCTACGCCCTAATCTTCCACGAAGCCCTCAGTCGGGCGGATAAGGCCGGCGAATTGACCCGCGAAGGGGTGAAAAAGGCCCTGGATAATATGGTCTGGGACTACCATGGTCTTTTCGCGGGCCGCGGATTTTCCTATAAATCCCATACCGTCCCCACGGTTAGGATCTACCGTGGCCAGGTGCAAAAAGAAGTTGCAAAAGGCGGAAGGAAAATTGGGATTGGGACCTGGAAGCCACTCTCTCCCTGGATCAATACCGACGTCGAATTAAAGTAAGGAACCTATTTTCTAATCTCTCCCCTTCCCCCCGTCCATTCTCCCTTAAGGAGATGGAAGGGGTGAGGGGTAAGAAAGGCTATTTCCAAAATGACCGACTTGATCCAAACCGTGGGAGCCGGTCTTTTGATCGGCTGCGTTTATGGACTCCTGGGTCTGGGGATCGTCATCATCTTCCGGGCGTCGGAGGCCTTCAATTTCGCCATCGGGGAGTTCTTAGTCGTCGGTTCGTTCCTTTTTTACCTTTTCTTTTTTGATCTGCACCTCCCTTTTCTTCTGGCCCTTCCTCTCGGCCTCCTTGCTGCGGGGGCACTGGGAGCCCTCATCGAGCGCCTTTCCATCAAACCACTTCTGGGTCGCTCGCCCCTCTCCATGACCATCATCACCCTCGGCCTGGCCAGTGTTCTTCGATCCTCCGTGCAGCTCATTTTCGGCGCTCATTCTTATTCTTTTTTCTTGGACTTGCCCGATATCAGTCTTGAATCCGAAAATCTTCTATTCCCCTCGGAACGGGTCTGGGCCGGTTTGTTATCGGTTGTTGCTTTCGGATTTATTCTATTCTTTCTTTTCCGCACCCGCTGGGGAGTGGCTATCCGGGCCACCTCGGAAAACCAGGCCAAGGCCATGGCCTTCGGTATCGATGCCCGGTTCATTCTTCTTTTAGTCTGGGCCTTGAGTTCCATGTGTATCGCTATGGCCGGGGTCATGATCTCCAACTTCGGCGCCCTCTCTTACCTGACCGGTATCGCGGGCCTGCGGGCCATTCCCGTAGTACTCATCGGGGGGATGGACAGCATCGGCGGGGCCCTCATCGGCGGGTTGATCGTGGGCCTCTGCGAAGCCCTGGTCGGCAGTTATATCGAACCTTGGGGATTGGTGGGATTCAAGGACGTTGCCCCTTATCTCCTTCTGCTCATCGTCCTTTTCATCCGTCCCTACGGGCTTTTCGGGACCGTGAAGATTGAAAGGGTCTGAGATGCTCTCTATCGAAAACCTTCGCGTGGTCTATCATGATGTAATTTCCATCCTCAACGGGATCTCCCTCAAAGCGGCTGGAGGGGAGATCTCCGTGATCATCGGGGCCAATGGCGCCGGCAAGACCACCCTCCTGAGAGCGATCAGCGGCATGCTGGAAATGTTTGATGGAGACATTATTGAAGGAGACATTAAAGTCGGCGATTTTTCTCTTAAAGGATTGGACAGTACGGACATCATTAAAAAATTCGGTTTGACCTACGTGATGGAAGACCGCCCGGTCTTCTGGTACCTGACCATCGAAGAGAATCTGGCTGCCGCCGCATACTCGCGCTGGGACAAAACCGTTAAGGCTGATATGGAAAAAGTCTTCGATTATTTTCCGGTGCTGGATAAACTGCGCCAGCAAAAAGCCGGCTACACGTCTGGCGGAGAGCAACAGATGCTGGCCATTGGCATGTCGCTGATGACTCAACCCAAGATTCTCCTTTTCGATGAACCCTCTCTGGGATTGGCCCCTCTGATTACCGAAGAGCTCTTCCGCATCATTGAGCGACTCAACCGGGAAGGATTGACCGTCGTCCTCGTCGAACAAAACGCCCATGCCGCCCTGCAGATCGGTCACCGAGGTTGTGTACTGGAAACCGGCCGAGTCGTGCTTGAAGGGCCGGCCGCTGCGCTTCTCGAGAATGAAGACGTCCGAGAATTTTATCTGGGGGCCGGCGCCAAGGAGCGCAAGAGCTATCAGGACGCCAAACGCTACAAGAGAAGAAAACGATGGCTGTAGAGATCGAAAATAAAATTTTGCAGATCCGCAACCTGAACCTTTCTTTCGGGGGCATCAAGGTTCTCCGGGAAGTAAGCTTCTCCGTGCCGGCCGGCGCAATTTTTGCCATTATCGGGCCCAATGGCGCCGGCAAGACCAGCCTGCTCAACTGCATCAACGCCCACTACCGCCCCCAGGAGGGAGAGATTTTTTTCCAGGGGGAGAACATCCTGCCGCTAAAACCCCACGTGATCGCCGCCCAAGGGGTCGCTCGTACCTTTCAGAAAGTGGAACTCTTCCACGGGATGTCCGTCCTGGATAACATCAAGCTTGGCCGCCATTTTCTCATTCCGACTTCCCTCCTGGGAAGTTTTTTCAGGTGGCCAACCACCATAGCCACCGAACTCCGCCATCGCCAGGAGATCGAAGAGGAGATTATCGACTTCTTGGGGCTTTCTTCCGTCCGCTATGCCATCGTGGATACCCTCCCGCTGGGGGTGCGCAAACGGGTGGACATGGCCAGGGCCCTGGCCATGAAGCCTAAGCTTCTTCTCCTCGACGAGGCCATGGCCGGTATGGCCGTGGAAGAGAAGGAAGACATCGCCAGCTACATTCTGGACATCCACCGCGATCTGGGTATAACCATCGTTTGGATCGAGCACGACCTGTCGGCGGTTATGGACCTTTCTGATCGGGTTACGGTACTGAATTTTGGGGAAAAGATCGCCGAGGGAACGCCCAAGGAAGTCCAGCAAAACCCCCTGGTCATTGAAGCCTATTTAGGGCGGAGGAAATATTGAGAAGGAGGAGATTTGGCGCAGAACCTGATTGACCTCCTCATCCGGAACGGCAGGGAATTCCCCAAGCGCCCGGCCCTGCGGGAAAAGCGTTACGGGGTTTGGACGCCGACCCCCTGGCAACAGCTCGGCAAAGAAGTGGGTAATTTTGCCCGGGGTTTGAAGATTCTGGGGCTTGGTAAGAACGAAGCCGTGGCCGTGGTCGGCGACAACAAGCCGGAATGGATTATTGCCGAATTAGGAACGATTGCTTCCGGAGGGGTCATCACCGGGATGTACCCCGACTGCCTGGCCGAAGAAGTGCTTTACCTCATCTCTTATGCCGACGCCCGCATCGTTGTTCTCAGCGACCAGGAACAGGTGGACAAGATCCTTAAGGTCTGGCCCAAAATCGTGGGGGCCGTAAGAGCGGTCATCGTCTGGGATTCGCGGGGTATGAACCACTACTACGCCGATCATTCCTTCCTGAAGCGTTTTGAGGAAGTGCTGGAGATGGGAGCGGAGGAGGGGAAAAACCATCCTGATTTCCTCCAACAGGCCGCCGGGGACGTCCCCCCCGATACTCCCGCCATGATGCTCACCACCTCCGGAACCACAGCCTTGCCCAAACTGGCGATCCTCAGCCACGAAAATCTTCTTTATGCCGGCGAGAGTTACGGTAAAGTGGTCTCCATGGAGCCTGAAGATCAGCTCCTCTCCCTGGCCCCCCTGCCCTGGATCGGCGAACAGCTCTACGCCGTGGTCCGCTGGCTCTTGAGCGGGGCCTGCTACAATTTTCCCGAAGAGCCCGAGACCCTGCGCCGCGACCTCATCGAGCTCCAGCCTTCCTATTTCGGCGGGACTCCTTCCCGGTGGGAAGACCTCGTCTCGGTCATCCAGGCGGCCATGGACAACGCCGATCCCCTGAAAAGAAACCTTTACGGATGGGCCGTGCGAACGGCTTTGAAACGCACCGAAGATGAGCTGGCCGGGAAAGATCCCGGGCTATGGGCCAAGTTTCTCTCCGGCCTTCTCAATTTCTCCGTGCTCCGCGCACTGCGCAATCGGGTCGGGTTAGGGCGGGTGAAGATGGCCGTCACCGGCGGCGGAGCTCTCTCTCCGGAGGTGTTCAAATATTTCAAGTCTTTGGGGATCGACATCCGCCAGGTGTACGGGCAGACCGAATGCGCCGGAATTGCCACCACGCACCGGGACGGGGATGTGCGCCCGGAGACGGTCGGGGTGCCCATACCCGGGATGGAAGTAAAGCTCTCCGAGCAGGGAGAGATTATGGTCCGGGGCAAATCCATCATGCTCGGCTATTACAAGAATGAGAAGGCCACGAAGGATGCTTTTACCCCCGACGGCTTCCTGCGGACAGGGGATGCCGGTTATTTCGGGGAAGACGGGCATTTATATATCTTTGATCGCTTCAAGGACATCATGGCCCTGGCCGACGGTTCGCGTTTCGCCCCTCAGGACATTGAGATCCGCTTAAAGTTCAGCCCTTATATCAAGGAAGCGGTGGTCTGCGGGGCTAATCAGCCTTTCGTCACGGCGATCATTTCCATCGATCTCGAAAACGTGGGTAACTGGGCCAAGCGCAGGGGAATTCCTTATACCACCTACCAGGATCTTTCCCAGAGGCCGGAAGTCTACGAGCTGGTGCGCGAAGAGATCCGCAAACTTTGCCAGAGGTTCCCGCAAAATATGCGCGTTAGGAAATTTGCCATTCTCCTCAAGGAGCTCCATCCGGATGATGAAGAGCTGACGCGCACGCGCAAGGTCCGCCGGGGATTGATTTACGAGCGCTATAAACCCCTGATTGAAGACCTATACCAACCAACGCCGGAACATCTATTGGACATCCAGATCCGTTATGAGGATGGAAGAATCTCCTCTTTAAAAGGACAGGTGGCCATTGCGGAGGTGACGCCTTGAAATCCTTATCCGATCTCTACAACCGGTATTTCGCCTCCACCGCCATCTTCAGCCATCGCCAGGACGAGCGGATCTTCCGCACCCTTTTCAAGCGGACTTTTTTAATGATTTTTTTCATCCTGGTGGCCCTCTCCCCTCTCTATCTGGACGAATACAATTTCTACATTCTCAACCTGGTTCTGGTCAATTTGATCGGGGCCCTGGGGCTTAATTTACTCGTCGGGTTTACCGGCCTCCTTTCTCTGGGACATGCCGCTTTCCTGGGGGTGGGAGCTTATACCTCCGCCCTCTTAATTACCCACTATGGGGCTCCTCTCCTCTTCAGTATCCTCTGCGCCGGATTGGTGGCTGCCGCCTTCGGCTTGCTCGTGGGCATTCCCTCTTTGCGCATCAAAGGGTTTTACCTGATGGTGGCCACTCTCGCTTTCCAGTTCATCATTGAGTATACCATTATCCACTGGGAGAGCCTGACCCGCGGAATCCGGGGGATTGAGCTCCCTCTTCCCTCCTGCCTCGGCCTCTCCCTCGGAAAGCACTACGCCTTTTTCTATTTCATTTTCCTTCTGGCGGCTTTTTCCATGTGGGGTCTAAAAAATATCAACCGCTCCAAGATCGGTCGGGCTTTCATCGCCATCCGCGATAACGACGTTTCTTCGGAGATCATCGGCATCCCGGTCTTCCGTTATAAGCTTCTCTCCTTTGCCATCAGCGCCTTTTATGCCGGCATGGCCGGGGCGCTCTTTTCCGCCCTGCAGAGGGGCGCCATTCCGGAAGATTACACCTTCTTCAAATCCATCGAGTTCCTGGCCATGGTTCTG
>JAOUFX010000511.1 GCA_029857975.1 Deltaproteobacteria bacterium
CGCAAAATGCGGGCACGCTTCCCTTCGGTTTCCCAGACTTCGGTTTGATCCTTGGAGAGCAAAAGATAACGATTGCGCACCCTCCGGTACCCCTCCCCTACCTGGCGGTCATACCAGTAAAGGGGCCAAAGAATGTATCCTCTCTCTTGTCCTTCCCAATTTTTATAGCCGTATAAGGGGAAGATGCGGAAAATTGACTTTTCATCTCCCTTGGCCCATTGGAGAAAGGGCCAGGGAAAGTCCCACTGGGTATAATGATCTTCTTCGTCGTAGGTGTAAGTAAAAAAGGGCCAGATCACGGACCGGGAGACCCGTTTGGGGGAAACGGAAGATACATAAAGGGGGAAGACCATGGAAATTTCCGTAGGATTGTCCGTGTAGAGATAGCGCTTCTCAAAATGAAAGATGGGCCAGAGGAAAAACAGCTTCTCATAATCCTTCTCTTTGCGCTCGTAGCCCACCAAAGGCCATGCTTTAAACCCTTCTCTTCCACCCCCTTCGGTACGGGAGAAGATCGGCCAGAGAAAGGAGTAGGTCCGGTTTTCTCCTTCGCGCGAATCGGAGTAGATAGGCCAAAGGAAAAAGTTTAATTCATCTCTTCCGAAGCGTTTCTTCAACTTTCCATAAATGGGGAAAAACCCCCCGTAAGGTTCGCCTTTTTCCGTTTCTCCCCAGAAGGCCAGGAGGAACCCCCCTTCTTTTTTCTCTTGATCTTTCCCGGTCAGATCCCGACGGGTGGAAAAGAAGGGCATGAAATACGACTCCACCTCTTTTTCCGTCTTCTTGTATTTTCCCAGGGGATACAGATACTCAAGAAGAGTATATTCCCCTTCTTCCTTTTGCCAGTAAAAGAAGGGGCGAAAGGCAAAATCTTTTTTCCGCGGGTCCTTGCGGGAGGTGAAAAAAGGGCCCAGAACATCGGTTGCTTTCCCTTCCTCTGCCTCATCCTCGCTGTAAAGAAAGACCGGCTCGAAATTTTCTCTCCGTGGACCTGGATTCAGGGTGGCGCACCCGGCCAGCCACGAACAGAGCAAAAAAAGAACCACTGCCCCCAAGAAGCTTTTCCCAACCCTCCCTTTGCTGGTGATGTTCGACCCCCTACCGGATAACGGTGCCCAGGATCACACCCAGTACTGTCACCGGGGTTACTTCCTGGATCCCTTCAGCGGCTTTGTTTACGGATTTGATGGCTTTCTTGGTTTCATCGTAGAGGGCATCGTCCTTGACCAGCTTGCCCAGCGTTCCCTCGCCGCTCTCAATCTGCTTGGAAACTTTATTCAGATTGGCCAGCGTTTCTTTCGCTTCCACCATGGTCGCTTTGGTCTCCGTATACAAGGTATCGTCCTTGACCAGCTTGCCTATGGTTCCTTCACCCTTTTCGATCTGCTCAGATACCTTTTTCAGATTGGCCAGCGTTTCTTTCGCTTCCACCATGGTCGCTTTGGTCTCCGTATACAAGGTATCGTCCTTGACCAGCTTGCCCAGCGTTCCCTCGCCGCTCTCTATCTGCTTGGAAACTTTATTCAGATTGGCCAGCGTTTCTTTCGCTTCCACCATGGTCGCTTTGGTCTCCGTATACAAGGTATCGTCCTTGACCAGCTTGCCCAGCGTTCCCTCGCCTTTCTCGATCTGTTCAGATACCTTTCTCAGGTTGGTCAGGGTTTCCTTGGCCTCCGCCATCGTGGCCTTGGCTTCCACCATCGTAGCCTTGGTCTCGATGTAAAGAGTGTCGTCCTTGAACAGCTTGCCAATGGTTCCTTCGCCCTTATCAATGGCCTGCGTGATATTCCGCAAATTGACAACGGTCTCCTTGGCGCCGACGACCAACTCCTTGATGGCCTGTTCTCCTTTTTCCCCTCCCAGGGCGTGGTTGAGGGACTGCGTTACGGATTTGATGTCCTCGCCGATGGAACTGAGCTGGGTCAGCACCCGGTCGACGTCCACCGATGGGCCTCCCTCTTCCACTTGGCCGTTGGCTTTGATCAATTCTGGCCCGGCTCCGAAGACAATCTCGATATACTTTTCTCCCAGCAGGCCGGAAGACTTGACATACACTTTCGACCCAACAGGAATTTGTACGCTGAGCGGAAGGTGTAAAGTCACCCGGGCCTTGGCGCCATCGAGAACAATCCCTTCCACTTTACCGACTTCCACGCCGGCGATGCGTACCGGCGAGTTCTTGTCCAGGCCGGCAGCGGATTCCACATGCGTGTAAATCCGGTAACCTACTTCCCGGACGGCGATCCTTCCGACCCGGATCGTAAAAAAAGCCAGAATGATGATTCCAAGGACTACAAAAATTCCCACCTTGGTTTCCGTGGCAATGCTTTTCATCGCTACCCTCCTCCCAGACTATATACGTTGCCAAACAAAGTCCGCACCTCGGGTGATCGGACCTTCCACCTCTCCCTGGATGAACTGCTGAACAATTTCGTTGGCCGAAGATTTGATCTCTTCCGGCGTTCCCACTTCGATAATCTCCCCTTTGTAGAGCATGGCGATGCGGTCGGCAATGCAGTAAGCACTAACCATGTCATGGGTGATGGCGATGGAAGTGACTTCCAGCTTCTCCCGCATGCTTACGATAAGCTCATTAATCACGTTGGCCATGATCGGGTCCAGGCCCGTGGTCGGTTCGTCGTAGAGCAAGATGGCCGGCTCCATGGCGATCGCCCGGGCTAAGGATACGCGCTTGCGCATGCCACCGGAGAGCTCGGCGGGCATGCGATTTTCAACGTTCTGCAGGCCGACCAGTTTCAGTTTTTCTACGGCCGCGGCCTTGATTTCTTCGTCGGCAAGATCCGTATGCCGCCGCAGCCCAAAGCCGACGTTCTCCCAAACCGACATGGAATCGAAGAGGGCATCGCGCTGGAAGAGCATGCCGAATTTTTTACGCAGCCCATTCCATTCCTCTTCGGAAAGGTGCGAGATCTCCTGGCCGTCTACGTAAATCTCTCCCCGGTCGTGCAGCAGAAGGCCGATGACACACTTGATGAGCACGCTTTTGCCGGTTCCACTCCCCCCGATGACGACCATCGATTCCCCGCATTTCACTTCCAAATTCAGGCCGCGCAGGACATGGTTCTGCCCGAAAGATTTATAGACATTCTTGAGCTGGATCATGGTTTCATCTGGGCCGCGCCGGCATTGCTTTTCGTTCATGTTATCAACCTAAGTATTCCGTAGTCCGCTGACCGCGTTCAGCTGGCCGCCTGCATTGGCCAGAAAGAATTTAAAAAAACATGGCGGTTATGAAATAATTGGCGATCAAAATCAAAAGGGAAGACATGACGACCGCTCTCGTGGTGGCTTTTCCCACGCCCTCGGCCCCGCCTTGGGTATTAAAGCCCTGGTAACATCCAATGGTGGCAATGATCATTCCGAAAATGCAGGCTTTAAGGAGGCCGATATAAATGTCCTCCAAATCCAGATAGTCATAAGTCCGGCGGAGGTAAACCGTTGGATTGCTGCCTAAAAGTTTGACGCTGACCATATAGCCGCCCAAGATGCCTACCACATCGGCGAAAACCGTAAGGATGGGC